>JANNVN010000321.1:0-19960 GCA_031414435.1 Gemmatimonadaceae bacterium | reverse complement strand
CCGGTGGCAGAGGTACCGTCACATCCAGCACCGCCGTCTCGATCGCCCGCCCCACGCGCCGCACCTGCACGAATACGCGATACGAACCCGCTGACGGAAACGCGACAGGAAACGACACATCGCCTGTCGCGGCCACGGCAGGCGCCGCAGCACTCCCCGCAGCAGGTTGCATCGCCGACATGTCGTGCCCGGGCATCGTCCCCATGTCATGCCCCGGCATTGCGGCTGCTACGGCTGCTGCCATCGCGGGTTGCGCTTCGCCGTGATTGACCGTGTCGCCCGCCTCTCGGCGCAGCAACCGCTCCTGCGCCGCCATCGAGCCCGTGCCCATCGGGTGCAGATGCATGAACACCTGACCGTCCGTGCGCACGACCATCGCGTGGCCAGCCATTCCAAGCCACGGCGCCAGCGCAGCCGGTGTCCCGTCAGCGTTGATGACGCGCGCGCGAATCGTGACATCGCCACGAACGGTCGGTGCGCGATCGAGCGTGATCGTCATCGTGCCGCCGTCGGCCAGTGCGGCTGGCGCTGACCCCATCGTCGCAGGCGACGCAGTCCACGCGTCGTCACCATCGACGTTCGGGGCCGACGAACCGGCAGGCACATCGACCGTGTCGGCCATCGAGACGGTGTACCCGCTCTCGCGCACCACTTCCGCGAACAACCAGTACTTGCCACCAGGCACGCCGGTGACCGGCGTGGTGAACGTGCTGAGATCCTTCCGCACCGGATGGAGATGCGCCACCGCACCACGCGCGCCCGCTCCGACGAGGAAGAGGTGCATCAACTTGCCGTGATCCGGAATGAGCGGTGTGCCGGCCTGCTTGCGGACACCGGGCTCCTTGGGATCGATGTAGGTCCACGACGAATCGGTCACGCGCAAGGTGAGCGCGCGCGCATCACCGGCGGTGACGGTGCCTTCGACGGCGAGCGGCTTATCGAGCTGCTTGCGATAGTCGGTGTCGACGGCGTCCCACCACTTCCAGCCGCCCGTCAGCATCGCCACGATCAGACAGGCCGCGATCGCCATCGCCCGTTGCGCGCGGCGACGATCTGCCGGCGCCGGTGCTGCGCCCGGGGCGATTGAACTTTCGCGCGTGGCTGCACCAACGACCGAGATCAAGCCGAAGACGAGGAAGGTGCCGAGTCCAGCGAGCAGCCAGCCAAGCCAGGGCGGCACGGTGCTGGCCGTCGTCGCGACGCTCGTCACCGGGACGACCAGCGTGCCATCGCCAGCGGGGCCAGTCGCCTGCACATGAAAGGCGTACGAGCCGGACTGCATGATCCAGAGTTGCGTGGTGAATGTCCCCGCCTCACCGGGCACCGGCGTCAAAACTTCCGCCGGGGGCGCACCCTTCAACCCGAAGCGCCAGTACGCCGGTCGCACCGACACACCCGTCGGCACGGTGCCTGGTGTGGTGGTGCGCACGATCACTTCCACCAAGCCTGGAATCACACCGGGAGGGCGCACGAGCAAGCGGAGGCCGTATGGCCCCGCCATGCCTTCCTGCACCACCAGTGTGCTGCCGACGTGCGCGCTGGACGTGAGCCAGAGCGCGGTGAGCATCAGCAACCCCGCCAGTTTGCGTCGCAGCATTCAGCGCACCACTTTCCGCAGCCAGGCACCACGCGCCAGGCCGAGGCGTGACGACAATGTCGCGGCCAGCACTGCCCACGTCGCCATGCTGATCAGCGTTGGCCAGACGGTCGGTCCGTCGGTCCACATCGGACGGGGGCCGACGAGATACTCGGCCGGTGTCTGATAGCTGTCGTGACCACCACCGAAAAACGCGTTGCGGCCAATCTCCGTCACCTGCAGTGCGCCAAATGGCCACTGGACTGCGGCCAGCGCGGCCACGAAACAGACGCCGAGTGCAAGGCTCGTCAGCCAGGCATTCTTGTCCGCCATGCGATGCAGGATCAGGTCGATGGCGATGCCGGGCGCGATCAGCATGATCGGAAACGGCAATGGGACCATCTGCGTGACTTCGTGTCCGATCGGACCGAGCAGCGGACTGCCCGGAATCAATGGCAGAATCCAGACCTGCGCAGCCATGATCGCCATATAGACGAGGGCCGTCATCGTGGCGGGCCAGCGCATGCGCGAGCCGCGTGCCGCCGCCACCAGAATTGCCGGAAAGACGCCGCCGGTGACGATGTAGAAGATGCTCGAGTGAGTGCGGCTGGGGAACGTGTAGTCAGTGATCGCAATCGCGGCCATCGTCGCCAGCACGCCGCTGCTGACGATGAAGATATTCGCATACAGCGACGATCCCTCGGCACGGTTCTGTGCAGCCGCGGCCATTGCCTGTGCGCCCACGAGAATTCCGGCGATCCCGATCAGCAGCACGACGTGCGGCGGGCTGAGAATTTCGACGTCGAGCCCGTAGGCGTTATGCCACCAGTCGTCGAACGGCGCCGAGGTGAGCATCGCAAACGCGCCCCAGATACAGATCCAGCCGCCGATCGGGCCGGTGAAGTAGCGCCAGAGCCGCACACCGTCGGTGCCCTTGGCGTCATCACGCCGCCAGAAGGATTCCCAGAGCACCCGCAACCCGCACGACAGGCCGGCGAGTGTGCCGCCGAAGTAGACCGCCATGTGCGCCGGAGTCCAGAAGGTGTCGCGGCCGATGGTGCGGTGCCACGAGATGTCCCAGACAATGCCGATCAGGATGCTGGTGGCGCCGAGGACGACGGCGGTCAGGTGGAGGGGCAGGTCACGGGCCGGTGCCGAGGCGCGGGAGCTCGCGGCGGGGGTGACGAGGGAGGTGGCCATGGGCGAGTCGCGGGTTGAGAGACAGCGGAGCGCAAACGTCAAACCCTACGGGCAAAAACTACGTCGAACCGCTGCCTGGGTTCCAGCCACCGGACGTGCCACCGACCCGGGGGCGTCCGTGGGCAAGGATCCTTGGAGTCGTGTAGGATGATGGTGGAAGGCCCGACACGTTGGCGCAAGCCGGCGGCGGATGGTCCACAGGTGGGTACGCCGGTGCTGGTTCGCCGGCTGGTGGCGCGAGGTCGACTTGAGCGCAATTGACCCCGGCTTGGTCAGCGCCCCTGACACCATTCGGGCTCGGCACCCGTACACTGAGCATCCGGCACATAGGGAGAAGGCAGATGGATCTGGGACCAGCAACGATCATCGTCACCTCGAGCCTTGTCGCAGCGGTGGCGATCGTGAAGCTGCTGGTCGACGCGTCGATCCGTTGGCGCGAACTCCACACCATCAACCCGACGCCAGAGCTCGAGCGTCGCTTGGAGCGCATTGAGCTGGCGCTCGAGTCGATCGCGTGTGAGATCGAGCGCACCGGGGAAGCGCAGCGGTTTGCCGCGCGACTGTCGCCGCCGAAGCCGGACGCCAGCGCATCACGTGTCGTCCGGGTGACGCCGCCGGACTGAGGCAGCGTCCCGAGTACCACGTCGGCCACCGTGGCGACGACTGGCGCGTCGCACCTGGCGTGGCCGGTGCGCGTCATCGCCGCTACACGAGAAACCCATCCTGCAGCCGGATCACGCGCTGGCCATAGGTCGCGTTCTCCTCGGAGTGTGTGACCTGGATGATCGTCGTGCCCTGCGCATTCAATCGTGCAAACAGCTGCATGATCTCGCGTGCCTGCGCCGAGTGGAGGTTGCCGGTGGGCTCATCGGCGAGGAGGAGTGAGGGTGAGTGCACCAGCGCACGCGCAACCCCGACCAGCTGCTGCTGCCCGCCGGAAAGCTGTGACGGGAACAGGTCCTTCTTGCCGACGATGCCGAACCGGTCGAGGGTGTCGGCCACCAGCGCCTGCCGCTCGGCCAGCTTGATGTTGCGATACGACAACGGCATGTCGATGTTCTCGGCCACGGTCAGTGCATCGAGCAGATGGTACTGCTGAAAGACGAAACCGATGCGCTCCTTGTGCAGCGCCGCGCGCTCGCGGGTACTGAGGGAGTGCACGGCGTGACCATCCATCATGTATTCACCGGTCCAGGCGCCGTCGAGCATGCCGAGGATCGAGAGCAGGGTGCTCTTGCCGGCGCCGGAGGGGCCCATGATGGTGACGAACTCGCCCTTGGCGATATCAAGCGTGATCTGGCGCAGGACGTAGTGCCGGCCGCCGGCGACGGGGTAGGACTTTTCGATGTTGCGGAGGGAGATCATGGTCTGAGCGACGAGGGCTGCGTAGGACAACGTGCAGGCAGGCGCAAAACGCACGCAAGTCGAGACGGTTTCGGACGATTGGATCGCCTGAGCTACGGCTGCCGCCCGATCTCACGTAGCCGCCCTTTGGCTTCATCATTGGCCGGATCACGCCTGATCGCTTCCCGGAACGCGGCTTCGGCGGCGGTCGTATCGCCCCGGATCAGCATCACTGTCCCACGCGTGACGAACATGGCGACACCCGCAGGATACTTCTCTTCGTTCAGGCGCAGCATCGCCAGCGCTTCCTCGAACTTCTGCGCCTGAGCAAGCCGAAAGGCGGCGCTGTTCAGCGAGTTCTCACGGAAGTCGTACGCATCGCTGCCGTAGTATCGCTGCCAGAGCGCCTTGTACGCGCGGACGGCGGAGTCTGCGCCGGCCGTAGTGGCCGCCTCGGTCATGAACGCGGCCAGTGTCATCGGGCGACTCAGCCCACGGTGGCAGGTGGCGCAGGTCACCTGCAGGCCGTTTGCCGCACGTCCGGGCAGTGTCTGCAGTCGGGTATTGATGTCTTCGACCATCCGCATCATCTCGCGTGCGACGAGTTTCGTGCGCTTCTCGTCGCTGGCGAAGTCGAACGTCGAAAGCGGCTTTCCTTCTTCGCCAAGATGGCAATGCGTGCAACGGACCCCGAGGTCTGCTGAGAAATTGCGCATGCGCCCGATGACGGCCTGCACCGGAGTGGTGCGCGGGATGACTTTGGTGTTCACGAGCGAGTCCGGGGGGAATCGTCCAGCCCCCTGCGCGACCGCAACGTCTGCTGCTGCGACGATACCGACAGAGAGGAGCAGCGCGCGCATGTCAGTCTCGCTTTGAGGGGTGAGTAAGCACGGCAGGCACAGTCGGAGGAATGAAAGGCGTTGCAGCGGCCGTTGGGAAGAGCGCGACACGGAGCCTGCGAAACTCTGACACTGGGCCCTCCGGCATGCTTCCCTCGCGTCAGGCTCAGTCCGCCCGCAACGTGATCGCTGGATCGACCATCGCCGCTCTCCGCGCCGGTGCAAATGTCGCCAGTGCCGCCACCGCGATCAGGACCATCGGCACTGCCACGAATGTCAGCGGATCGAGCGTGCTGCCACCATACAGAATGCCGTTGAGCGCCCGTGACGCTGCGACGGCCGCGGCGAGTCCGATACCGGTCCCGATCAGCACCAGCGTGAGGCCCTGTCGCATGATCAATCGGATGACATCAGACGCGTTCGCGCCGATGGCCATCCGGATGCCGATTTCGCGCGTGCGCTGGGATACCGCGTACGCCATCACGCCGTACATGCCCACCGAGGCGAGCAGCAGTCCCAGCACCCCGAAGACACCAAGCGCGGCGCCAGCAATGCGGGCTGGCAGCAGCGAGACGCCGAGGTGCTTGTCGAGTGAGCGGATGTTGCTCAGCGGCAAGTTGGCATCGAGCGACGTGACTTCGCGGCGGAGCGCAGGAATGAGCGCATTCGGATCGCCACGTGTACGAATCACCAACGACATGCCAGTGGCCCAGCGCTGCGCCAATGGGAAGTACATGAACAGCTGCGGGTCTTCGCCGAGCCGCACATACTTGCCGGTCGGTACGACGCCGACAACCGTGCGCAGTTTCCGACCAGTCCGCACCGATTTGCCGACCGCCTCCTGGCCGGGCCAGAACTTCTTCGCGAAGTGTTCGTTGATGATGATCACCGGCACGGTACCTGAGTCGTCCCGGGCGGTGAAAGCGCGACCTGCGCGGATCGGGATGCCCATCGCCTCGAAGTACTGATCGTCCGTGCTGGCGTACCTCGCGCTGAGGTCCTCGTTCGGTGCGGCAACGTACCCCGGTATCTCGATGCTGGTGTCGCTGTTGCCAAGGCCGAGTGGCACGTTATCCATCAAACCGACAGTCACGATGCCGGGCTGCGCCTCGAGCCGCTCCGTGATGTTCCGGTAGAATGCCTCGCTCGCAGCGCGAGTGTAGCACTGCAGCGCGGGTTCGACGTCGGCGATGAGCAGGTTCGTCGCCGAGAAGCCTTTGTCGATCGTCGTTGCACTCCGCAGGTTCACGAGGAAGAGGCCGGAGCACACGAGCAGGACGATCGAAAGTGCCATCTGTGCGATCACGAGCCCTTTGCTCGTGCGCGACCGGGATGTTCCGGCCGGTGCCTCGCCCTTGAGCGCTGGAATCAGTGTTGGGCTCGTGGCCTGCAGGGCTGGCACCAGTCCGAACAGCACACCGGTGATGATCGCGATCAGAAGCGCAAAGCCGAGGACCACTGGACTGAGCCTGAGGTCCGGACGGAAGTCAATCTCCACCGGCAGTGTGATGCCGTTCGCAATGCGGATGGCGACCAATGCCACCAGCAGGCCAACCGTGCCGGCCACCAGCGAGACCAGGACGCTCTCCACGAGCAACTGGCGGATCAACTCGCCGCGGCTTGCACCGAGCGCCAGCCGAATCGCCATTTCCCTCGCGCGATCACGTGCGCGTGCCAGGAAGAGGTTCGCGACGTTGACGCACGCGATCAGCAGCAGAATACCCACCACCATCATAACGACGGCCGACATGCCGACCTGTGCCCCGCGGAACGACGGGTGAATGCCAGCGTCCTGCTGCCGGATGAGGTTGATGCCACGGTCCTTGTACTCTTCCGGCAGCTCGCGCCGCAGCTCCTCCGAAATGGCCGTCATCCGCGAGTTTGCCATTGCCACCGTCACTCCTGGCGCGAGCCGGGCAATGACGTTCATGTAGTTGTTGCCGCGGTTCTCGAAATCACTCTCGCTCCCCGGCCTGAGCTGTGCCAGCTGCATGAGCGGCATCCAGAGTGCCGGCTGCACCATTGGCATCACGCCGCTGAACCCCTGCGGCGCGATACCGACGATCGTCACGTTCTGGCCGTTCACAACCACCTGTCGTCCGACGACGTGCTGATCGCCACCGAAGAGGTTCGTCCAGCCGGAGTGACTGAGCACCGCGATGGGGTGTGCTCCTCGGCCACTGTCTTCATCCGGTGTGAAGTAGCGGCCGGTCATCGGGGTGGCGCCCAGCACGGAGAAGAAATTGGCCGAGACCATCTGGCCCATGACGGCTCGCGGTCGCGCGTCGGCAGTGATGCTCAGCGTCGTGAAGCTCCAGGCGGCGACTCCGGAGTAGGCCGATCCCGATCGGTCGCGCAAATCCCAATAGTGCGGGATAGAGTTGGAGCCGAAGCCGTCCGTGCCAGGACTGGTGCGATAGAGTTGCACCAGTTCGTTGTCTGCTCTGACGCCCGCCAGCGGCCGCAGCAGCAACGCATCGACGGCGGCGAACACGGCGGTGTTGAGGCCGATGCCGAGGGCCAGCGTGATGACCACGATGCTGGTGAAGAGTGGGCTCTTCATGAGCATGCGGCGGGCGAAGCGCAGATCGTTGCGCAGGGCACCGAGGGACAGGAGCGAACTGCGCGCGGCGGGATTGCTCATGGTGGCCCTCAGAGGCGATACGACGGAGGAGTGGTCGAAGACCACAGTGCCACGCCGTGGTACGGTGGGCATTTCCGGTTGGTTGCAACCGTGCCCCCGCCAAGTGTCAGAGGGTGGTGAAAAAGCGGTGATTGCGTTGCTGAGGCTGACGTTGGGCCGCCACCTTCGATCAGATCGGCAAGACGGCCTTCGGGCGTCCGGCCGGTGCCCATCGCCCGGTCCGATCACACTACCGAAGCTGGTGCTGCACACTGCGGTGCAGCGATCGGTCAGCCAATACAACCAGAGGCCACCACCGTGCTTCACCGTACCTTCGCCGCCGTCTTTGCTGTTGCTGGTGCACTCGGCTGTCAGACTTCGGCCAATCCGATGGCGCCGCTGCCCGCTGGCGGAACTCGTGTGCTTTTCGTCGGCAACAGTCTCACATACTTCAACAATCTGCCGGGCACGCTGATCGACCTCGCGCTCACGACTGGTGACACGATTCGTGCCGGAATCGTGGCCTATCCGGACTTCGCGCTCGTCGATCACCTGAATCAGGGTGCAGCCCTCCGTGCCATCGCCTCGACGTCATGGAACTTCGTCGTGCTGCAGCAGGGGCCGTCGTCGCTGCAGATCAACCGCGACAGCCTGATTGCCATGGCCCGCGTCTTCGATGGGCCGATCCGCCAGTCAGGCGCACGACCGGCGCTGTTCAGCGTCTGGCCGCAGACGGTCAACTTCTCGACCTTCTCGCGGGCGATCGAATCGTACCAGCTGGCGGCGACAGCGGTGGCCGGAGTGTATCTCCCGGTCGGCGCGGCCTGGCAGGCGGCGCTGGCCGACGATGCAACGCTTCCGCTCTACGATTCCGACGGATTGCATCCATCCGCGCTGGGAACCTATCTCGCTGCGCTGGTGATGTACGAGCGTTTCACGGGAAAAGATGCTCGCCTGCTTCCATCGCGCGCGGTGGTGGACGGCCGTGTGCTGACCGAAGTGTCGGAGGTACGTGTTCGTCGACTGCAAGCGATGGCGCACGGTACGGCAACGCTGGCACCATGACGGTGCGTGTGCCTATGCCATCGCCGCGTGTCGAGGCACTCGAGGCGATTCACGGTGACATGTACGGGACCGTTCCTTCTGTTTCGCGCCCGTTCACGGTTTTGTGGCGGCGCCGGGCGTGCGCACGTACCGGCCGTCAAAGGTGTTCTTCCACGTTGCACCGCTGTCGTCCGATGCCTCGAAGAGTTGCCGCACCGTGTCGGCGGAGATACGGAAGAACGTCAACTTCTGCAGCACGCGCCGGCCGCTGGCGTTCAACGTCCAGCCGGTGAACCGCATCGCGTTGTCGGTGAACTGTCCCTCATAGTCCAGCGCCTGTCCGTCACCGGCAATCCATACCTGACGCCACGCTTTCCGGTTTACATCCCAGAAGTTGAAGCTCTTGCCAGCCGATCCATTTGATGCCGTCCACTCTTCGAGCAGCAGGCAGTGTTCGAGTTGCGCCGTGATGGTGTTGCGGCCGATCGGTGGCACCGATGCCGGCGTGCCCCATGGCGTAACCACCCATTCACCGACCCAGAAGTCGAACTGATATGCCTCCACGCCACGGCGGCACGGGAAGTTGCGGTCTTCGAGTTGCTGCACGATCGACCGGTAGCGTGTGTCCTGCCGGAGTGGCGCAAGGTCGGGCTGCGTTGTCACCAGTTGCAGGCTTGCGCCAGCTACGATCGCCCGCTCCAGATGCGCGAACGCACTGTCCGATTCCGCGAGCTGTGCGTACGATCGCGCCATGCGGAACTCCGACTGCGCAAGCTGAAATCCGGCCAGTGTCGCGCGCTGAAAGGCGGGGATTGCGGCACGGAAGAGTCGTTGCTCGAAGAGCGCGACACCAAGGCGAAATCGTGCCTGAACGTTGGCCGTATCGCGCGTTGCGATCGCTCGATAGGCACGCGCGGCGTTCGGCCAATCGGCACGTGCGAACGCCGAATCTGCTGCTGCGGTCGACTGTGCTTCGGCGACCTCCGAGAGGGCAGAGAGTACGGTGAACACGGCGACGCTGCAGGCGACCGCGCGCCGGTGAGGCAGGGGACGTAGTCCGGACTCCGTTGGATTCAGCATGCACACAGGTTATGCGCCGGGTGAGCGCACCGGCAATCCCGCGGCGCTGCCTCGCTATGTCAGAAAACTGCGAACGACCGTTTCGCGGTCAGCTCGATGGCAGCAGTACGGTCACGACTGTGCCGCCGCGAGCAGAGTCGCCGAATCGCAACGTGCCGTGCATCTCAGCGATCAACGCGTGCACCACGGCGAGGCCAAGGCCACTGCCGCTGGTGAGCGCGTCCACGTCGCGGTCGAGACGAACGTAGGGCTGCAGCACACGCTCCCGGTCTTTAGCGGGAATGCCAGGCCCCGCGTCGTCGATTTCGAGCGAAGTCTCGTCACGGCCGAGCGTGTAGCCGCGCACGATCACAGGTTGCGAGCGAGGGCCGTAGCGGACGGCATTGTCCAGAAGGTTGAGAAGGACACCCGCGACGGCGCCGGGGTCGCAGCGGGCGGGCAGCGTGTCGGGCAGCTCGCAGTGCACGGGGATCTGTCGCTTGGCTGCCAGCGGAGCGAAGGTGGCGACGGTCGCGCGCACGATCGGTACCAGATCGTGGATGTCGACCCGCACGCGGAGCAGGCGACGGTCCGTGCGCGCCACCACCAGCACGTTCTCGACGAGATTGTGCAGGCGACGTGCTTCGGCGAGAATCACGTCCGCAGCTTCCACCGTCGCGACCGTCCCTGTCGTGCGGCCGGTCTGAATCAGCTCGGCATACAGCATGATCTCCGTCAGCGGAGTGCGCAGTTCATGCGAGACAGCCGCGGTGAAGTCGCCGCGCAGGCGCGCCAGTTCCGTCGCACGCCGAAGTACGGTCGCCAGCAAGGCAATCACCAGAGTCGCCGCGAGCGCCATCAGTACGACCCACAACCGGGCATACGCACTGACGGCGTCGCCGCGGACACGTGTCGCAGCAAGCGGCGTCAGCGCAGCCTCCAGATGGACCAGCGTGTCAGGTCCGAATGGGGCTGCTGCGGTGTACCCGGTGGCCGGTGCCCCCGGGCTCTGGTAGAGAACACTTCCGCCAGGCAGCACGAGTCGGAGGGCGATGACGCTCTCGTTCGAACTCCGCCAACCATAGACCGATGGGAGCAAGGGCGGGCGTGTGTCGTAGATGTACTCCTTGAAGGCGCGTTGCAGACTGTCGGGATGGTATGACGACAGCAGAAAGCGCTCCTCTGCCCCCTTTGTCCGTCCAACGCGAGACATCGAGAGCACCATCGCTTCTCCTATCTCATCCGTCATCCGGATCGTCATCACCGGCTCTGCGAACTCCCTGATCCTGGCGTACATCGCGCTCAGCGTGCGCGGCGGCAGTCGCACCGGGTCAGTGGGAAACTGGGCCAGGACGCGTGCGGCACCATCGAGAATCAGCACCGCGCGGAGGCGCAGCCCATTGGGACAGTTGCACCCGGACAATGAGTCGGTGAACGACTGCACGTGCGCCAGCAGATCAGGGGTGCGTCGTGACGCGATGCGGTCCACTTCCTCGCTGACGGAGTTGGCATGATTGTAGATCAACGCACTGGCACGATACACGAAGTTTGCCGCGCCGAAGCTGGCGAACTGCCCGAGGTTCCGGTCGATGGTCTGCTCCTGCCGGCGAATGGCCTGCACTCCCTGCCATGCCAACACGAGGACGATCAGTTCGGCAACGATCAGCAGGACATAGCCGAGACCTTGCCGGTCCCCGGCTGACCACTCGCGCCAGCTGAGGTGCCGTCGTTCAGGGGGCATGCGGTTGATCGGGTTGCGCAGCACGGTCCAGCACGCTCGCCGCCACCAGCCGGTATCCGACCTTGCGTGTCGTGACGATCTGGACGCCCTCCGACGCCGTCGTCTGCAGCCGACGGCGCAGTTCGACGATGTGGCTGTCGATGGTTCGACTCTCGACATCGTCGTTGTAGCCCCAGACTTCGCGCAACAGGTCGCGACGGGAGACGGCCTCTCCCTGACGCCGAACCAGCGCCAACAGCAGATCGTACTCGCGCGGTCGCAGCTCAATCAGCGATCCACAGTGCCGGACCTCGCGCGTCCCGACAGAAATCTCGATGCCGGCGAATGACTCGACCTGTGCGGTGCGATGCGGCTCCACGCGCGTCACGACCCGTCGTCGCGCGAGGGCCTCGACCCGTGCCAACAGTTCGGCGACGCTGAACGGTTTGGTGACGTAGTCGTCACCGCCGGTTCGGAAGCCACGGAGTTTGTCCACGTCGTCACCGCGCGCGGAAAGAATCAGGACCGGCGTGTCGAAGCCCTCGATCCGCATCGTACGCAGCACCTGCAGCCCATCCAGCTTCGGCAGCATCAGGTCGAGGATCACCACATCCGGCTGCCACATCCTCACCCGGTCCAGACCCTCGATCCCATCACCGGCGATCCGCACGTCGAAACCCTCGGAGAGCAAGGCGGTCCGTACGCCCTGCGCGATCGAGGCGTTGTCTTCGATGATCAGGACTTTTGTCATGAGAGGTGTCCGCCATTTGGCACGATCAGCGCTTTCACCACCGCTCGCGTCGCGACAGCCGCCAGCGCGTCATTCGCCTGCTCGAGCGAAAACCGGGCCGAGATGCCCTCTTCCCACGGCAGGTGGCGCCCCTGTTCCGCCAGCACCTGCAGCGCGCGATAGAAGTGCGAATAGTCGCAGCCCCAACACCCGACGAGTTCCGCGTGTTTGCGGTTCAGCTGGTGATGGGGATTGAAGTCGGTCGTGCCGCCGTCGGTGTATTGACCAGCCACGAGGACCCGGCCGCCGTCGCGCACGAGATCGAGGCCCTGCGTGACAGCCGCCGGAACGCCAGCAGCTTCGATGACGATGTCCGCGCCGCGCCCGCCGGTGAGCGAGCGTACCGCCAGCGCGCGATCAGCCGCTGGCATGTCGAGGCTCAGTGTGTGCGTTGCGCCCATGCGCGTGGCGAACTCGAGACGCGAGTCCGGGCCGCCGATCGCGATGATCGGAGACGCTCCGCTCAATCCGGCGAGTGCAATCGCGGCCTGACCCACCGGTCCCACACCCAGCACAACCACCGAACTGCCGAGTCGCACGCCGGCGCGTTCGACCGCGTGCATGGCCGTGACCAGGCCGCAGCCGCCTGCGATGAAGCGCATCGGGTCCACACCCTGCGGAATCCGCAACAGTTTCACGCCAGGCTTCATCCAGATCTGGTCCGCCCATCCACCCAGAGGGCCGTCGGCCGTGCCATATGTGATGCCGTACACTTTTCGATGTGCGCAGCGCGTGGTCTGCTTCGTCACGAGGCACTCGTAGCATGCGCCACAGGTTTCGTGCACGTCGAGAAACGTGACCAGGTCTCCTTCACGGAAGGGCCGCCCCTCGATGTCGGTGACGGGGCCGCGCAGCGACTCGATGTGCCCCACCGAGACATGGCCAGGAACAATCGGGTACGGGACGCCCGAGAGTCGGCCGGCGTGCAGATGTACGTCAGTGCCGCAGACTTCCGAATACAGCGTGCGGAGCATCGCCGCACCAGGTGCAAGCACCGGCATCGGCAATTCGCGGAGCTCGACGGGTGCGCGAGGCGCAACCATCACTGCGGCGCGGATAGTGGTCATCGGAGACCCTCGTCCAGTTCAGGATGTCCTGCGTGTCTGCCACATTCAGCCGTCGTGAAGCCAGCGGTGGAATCTGGCACGCTGACCGGCGACGCGCCTTGCATCAGACGCTGCACTTCTCTCGGAGTGCGCGGGAATTCACAGGATTCTGACACTTCACCCGAAGCACCGGGCCATCGCGGACGGGCTGCTACCCCAATGGAGCATGCTCGACGAAGTGCTTGAATCCTCGTTCAAAGATCGCGCGCCAGCCGTCGTCGAGGGACGCCATCGACGTCGGCCCGACGTTGCCGACGACCGCATCGGTGAGCGAGAGAATCGTCTGCGCGCCCTGCTGGCGCAGCACGAGCCGAAGCAGCGACTGCGCCGGTCCGCCGTAAGCCGGCGAGAGCTGTCCGACCAGATCGATCGATTCACCGGGCATGATGCTGTACACCGTGTACCAGATGGCTCCACCGCCCTGCGCGTCTTCCTCGAAGAGTCGGCCGCCAAGTCGCGGTTCGAACTGCATTCCACGCGGATCGGCGGCGACGAGGAAGTCGCGCGGCCACCAGAGCCCGACGTTCTGCGTCAGCGCGGTCCAGACGCGCTCCATCGGCGCGGTGATCGCAATGTCCATGGTGACGGTGACCACGCCGGCGGGCGCGACGGGTGCGGCAGGGGAGACGGGCTCGGACATCCGGCGATTCCTCAGGGGTGGAGGGGACGACTCGACCTGCGCCTTCAGGCGAACGAGCGGCGTGGCCCAGAGTGATTCGTATGGGCGCACCCATCGCTCATGCATTTCCTGCAGCGGGATCGGGTTGAGGTGATTCCAGCGCTCGCGGCCTTCGCGCCGGACGAGTACCAGCCCAGCGCCAACGAGCACGTCGAGATGCTTCATAACGGCGTAGCGCGACAGCGGAAAACCGGCGGCAAGGTCCCCGGTCGTGGCGGGGGCGGCTCTGAGGCGGTCGAGTATGGCGCGCCGGGTGGGGTCCGCGAGAGCGCGCCAGACGAGCTCGAGTGAGTCGGTGCGCAGTGGGGAGCGGTCAGCGGAGAGGGGCCGGGATAACATGTTACCCAAGAGTAACATATCTTCCGGCCTCGGCAAGCTTTGGAGCGCCAGGCGACCGCTAGCAGATCCGCGGCAGCTACTCCCCTCTCTGCATCACGATCACCCGCTGCGCCCCGATCGCCGTCCGCGCCACGAGCATCCCCGGATGCTCGGCGGTCACTTCGCCGATGATGGCCGCGTTCTCTCCGCGGGGATGTGAACGCATCGCGGCCAACAGCGCGTCGGCATGCTACGGGGGCACGATCGCCAACAGCTTTCCTTCGTTCGCGACGAAGACTGGATCAAGACCGAGGATCTCGCAGGCCAACTGCACCTGTGGCAGCACCGGCATCGCCGTCTCCCGGATCATGATGCCCACTCCTGCCGCTCCGGCGGGAGGCACGGACAACTCTGTTCACGCGGGGACCGCGGAGGACGCGGGGGAAGAGCGACTGCGTTTGATGGGTAACTGCCGCCTCACGCAGAAGCTGGTGAGGTATCGGGTGAGCGTTCCCAACATCTCACCGCGGTTTTCGAGCGTCCGCTGCGGGGCCCGTATCGGGCTGATGACGTTACGGCTGCAGTGGTTGCGGTGTTCCTCTGGCGAGCATGCGACCGCGAGGTCAGTCGCGTACGCCGAGCCACTCGCGCACACGGTTCGCAATCCGCTCGGCAGATGGTGGATCGAAGTTCGAGAGGATGATGAGGTCATAGTCGCCGGGCAGTTCGCCTTCGATGATGGCATTCACGCCGGGCGACCCACCTGCGATCCCGATTCCCGGCGGTGGACCTGCGGCAATTTTCCGGCTGCGGAGCGCCGCGAAGAATCGCTTCAGGTCGCCGAGTGTCGTGTATCCACCGCCGGCGGATGTCCCGCGCCCGGGAAGGATTCCCGTGTTGTCGCTCAGTGGTGCGCTGGCTGTCGCACCCGGTCCGCCACGCGTGTAGCCGATCGCCGTCCGCGCCGGGAGCGAATCATTCACGAAGTGTCCGCTGCGTGTCATGCCCGCAGGCGCGTAGATGTGCTTCTGGATGTAGGCGTAGTAGTCCTCACCCGAGACACGTTCGATGAGCCCGCCGAGGATGACGTAGCCGGCATTCGAGTACTGATTGCGCGACCCGGGCGTGAAGGCAAGCGGTGTATTTACGATCGCCGCCAGTACCTGCCGATTGTGGCGAATCTGGCCTGGTGTGGCGAGGCCAGGAAGCGCGAAGATGTTGCCGGTGATGCCTGAAGTATGTTCAAGCATCTGGCGCAGCGTCACTTTGCTTGCGACGTCGGCGTTCGGATAATCCGGCCATGCTTTCGCCAGCGACGAGTCGAGGTTAAGCCGACCATCAGCAGCAAGCTGCCGAATCGCAATCGTGGTGAACAACTTGTTGATCGAACCGATGTTGAAGCCGGTTTCGAGTGTGTTCGGTGTGTGGCGCGTGCGCTCTGCCTCGCCGTAGGCGCGTTCGAACACTGCGACTCCGCGCTTCGAGAGTGACACCACGCCGGAGAACTGACCGGCTTTGGCGAGGCTGTCGACCAACGCTCGCAATCGCGCCACCAGCTCGCGGCGGGGAAGTGCAGGTCCCGGGCTTGCCGTGCCCGCAGACGCCGGATCTGCATGGACTGCAACCGGCTGCAGTCCGAATGTCTCGGCAATCCCGTTCGCGTTCAGCTCGAGCTCGAGTCGTACCAGCACGCCGGTCTTGCGTTCACGGAGCATTGCTTCGAGCGCGTTCTCGTCGCTCCGCACGACGCCGTCGAGAGCGAAGCCGCCCGTGCGTCGGGCAAGGCCAAGCTGCCGGTTGGTGCGCACCGCCAGATCGCCTTCGGGGTCGTAACGTGTGAGCCACGCCTTGATGCCTGTTGAATCGGCAGCGTCCATGGCGGCGAGGTACACGCGTACAGCGTCAGCGGCACGACCGGGAGGGAGCGTGGGCGTCGTCGCCTGCGCCGTGAGTCGAACCGGCAGCGCCCCGACGACGATCACGCTGCAGAGGAGGAGACCGAAAATGCGAGGGGGCACGTGTGGAGCCTCGGACTGGCGACGGGGGCGGTGCGAAACTGGCGGAGGGGAAAGATGCGCGGGTGCGAGTCTCCGGATGACCCGGGATCGCCCCCGCGCTGAACCGTACACCTCTTTCCGCACACGCGACACTGCACACGTGGCGCCGCACGGCTGGCACCCAACACTTCACACCCCACACTTCACACCCCACGCGTCGTTCTCGGCAGTGCCGACGCGCGGATGCCACATCGATGCAGGGCTACAGTCGCGCCTTCTTCGTCGTGATCCTGACCACCCCATTCGCCGCGCGCGGATCGCTGTACTGCGCCGTCGCTGCCGCACCCTTCACGACTTCCACACTCGCGATCTGATCGGGGGCGATGTTGTTGACGATTGCCGCATCCGTGATCACTCCGTCGACGATCATCAAGCCGGTGAAGCCACTTCGTGTTGGACCAGCAGGCGCGGATGCCAGGCGGGACTGCAGCGATCCATCAGTCATTCGCAGGCCCGTGGCCGCCATCCGTGGCTTGCTCCCGTCCGTGCGCATCACAATCGTATCGGCGACCATAGTCACCGTATCCCCCGGTGCAACGAAGGTGACCGTCGCTGAGTCCCCGATCCTGATGTAGGTCATGCGAGTCTTGGCTGAATCAGTGGGCGTTGCGCCATTGCGCGTCACGATGCGCACCTCGCCGCCGCTCTGCACGCCCTTCTGGAGCACGTTGACGCTCGCGATTGCCTCGGCCTTGAGCTTTTCAGCATCGGCTTTGGTCACCTCGGCTCCGTTGACGAAGTACACGACCTTCGCCGTGTCGATCAGCGCTACCCGCCCCGCCGCCGCCGTGGCGCTCGACGCGGTCATGTTGTCCATCTCTTCCGCCGTCGGCAGCTTCGCCTCACACGCCGCCAGCAGCGCCAGTGATGCGAATGCACCGGTGGCGAAAGCGCGGACGAGGGGATACTTCAGTTTCGCTGGGGTCATGGCCACGAGTCTCCGTTCGAGATGAGAAGGGGAGCAGGAAAAAGCGGGGAGTGCGGCGCCGAAGCCGGCTCGACGATCCGTGAGGTCGATCAACAGCGTGCCGTAGTCACGGGCGTTGGCGCCGCGCTGCAACACACGTCGATCACAATCGAGTTCGATGGCCAGGCGCAGGCGGCTGGCCATCCACCAGACCGCCGGGTGCCACGGCAGCAGAATCACCGCCACCTGTGCTGCGGCGAGCAGCATTGGGTCGTGTTGCCGCACATGCTCCAGCTCATGATCGAGGACGAGCTGCTGTTCGCGTTCATCCCGAGACAGCAGCCATTGCGGAAGAACGATCTCCGCGCTGGTGACACCGATCACGGCGGGGCCGGTGTCCTGAGCAATGCGTACCGATGTGCCACGCACGGTGCCGATCGGCCACTGCGCGCGCCGTCGCTGGTAGCGCACGTGCACCGCCACGAATGTGGCCAGCAGCACAAGGCTCGCGATCACCCAGAGCAGCAGCAACCAGCGTTCGACGCCGTCTGGCAGCAGGCGGTGCCAAGCTGACCAGGCTGACTGCAGCTGTTCGCCGAGTACTGACGTTGCCGCGGACCAGTAATCGGTCAGCAACGTGAACAGATCGCTCGATCGTTGCGCTGGCAGTTTGTCAGTCGCGATCGCGGTCGCGGCCCACTCGCGATTGCCCAAGGGGTTCGACGCAGACCGCATCGGCGCGATCGCACCGAGCGCCAGCGTCATGCCCAATGCCGTCGCCCAGACCCAGCGCGTCTGCCGACGCGCAATCCTGAACGCCGCCTCGGCGCCGAACGCCGCCACTGCCAACAGTCCGCCGAGCAGCCCAAGCTGCGCCACCCACCAGACGATCATGGCGTGTCTCCGAGGCGCTCGGCCAGCAGCCGACGCATCCGTTCCAGTTCGGTCCGGCTGAGGTTTTCGTCGGCGACGAAGTGTGCAAACAGTTTTTCGGCCGATCCGTGGAAAATCGACTCCCGCACGCGGGCGAGTGCACTGTCGCCCGCTTTTTCGGCGGCGACGAGTGCCCGGTAGCGGTACGCGCGGCCTTCGGCTTCGTGCGTGACGTATCCCTTTTCCTCGAGTGTCTGGAGCGCAGACAGCACGGTCGTGTAGGCGAGCGGTTCCTCGAGGGCATCCTTCACCTCGGCCACCGTGGCGCCGCCGGTGCGCCAGAGGATGCTCATGACGGCCAGTTCGCGCGGGGGGAAGTAGAGCGGATCGTCCATGTCGGCACCTTGGCTACGGGTTCTTCCGTAGTATGGGGCGGGCGATTTGTTTTGTCAACTGGTTTTCCCGTAGGTGATGCGGTTGCGGCCGTGCGAGTTCGCTGGCCGTCGCGGGGCGGGAGTGACGCCGCGTTGCCTGCAGGCCGCCTCGTTGGCAGCGGAGGCTGGAGGACGACCCGGTGACAGCGCAAACGGGCGCAGCGTCCACAGTGCGGCAATGGCGACTGAAACGGCAACGCCGACCCAAACAGCAGCAAAAACCCAGACAGCAACAGCAACCCAGACAGCAACAGCAACCCAAACAACAACAACAACCCAAACAACAACAACAACAGCAACCGAAACAGCAACAGCAACACTGTTCGCGCGGGGATCGCGGAGGACGCGGAGAATCGCGGACAGGAGCTTATGAGGGTTGAAGGGCGCGCAGTCTGGACGTGGTATCAGAGCTCGCTGTGCGCCGAACGACAGCGGCAGCTCACGTAGCGATCGAGTCGGACTCGGAGACTCACGAAGCGGAGTGCGGGGTGGTTGCAAGGCGCACTGCCGTTCGACTGTCATCACGATTCGCTGTGCCAGCCATTGTTGCTGTTGCTCGTCTCACCGCGCCCTCCGCGGTCTCCGCGTGAACGGAGTTTCAGGGGTTGCTCGCTGTGCCAGCAGCAATTGCTGTTGCTGGCCTCCCCACGCCCTCCGCGACCCCCGCGTGAACAGAGTTTCTATGGCCGCTCGCGGGGCCGGTGCCGATCCGCAGCGCTGATCGCAGGACGTCGTGACACATCGCAGGAATTCAGATCGAAGCGCGAAAAACATTTACACATGAGCGTGGATCACTACAGCCGGGCGCCGGTACTGAGGCGCACATGTGCCGGCATGTCGCACTGGTGTCACTCTGGCCGCGGGCCCGGTACTCGCGGTGGTTCTCCCTGACCCAGGAGTATTCATCGATGCAGCGATCCTCTTTTCTTCCAGCCATGGTGATTCCGCGCGGCACGCGAACCGGTGTTGTGCGGCTTGTGACATCAGGTCTCGCTGCCATGGCGGTCATGGTCTCCCTCTCGGCGTGTGCCACCGTGCGCCAGGACGAGGTGGGCGTCAAGCGAACGATGGGTCGCGTGTCACAGAAGTCGTCGCCACCGGGCGGTCAACTCATCTTTCCGGGCTTCACCTCGGTGATCCGGGTGCCGGCACGCACGGTCAACCGCGAGGTGCGCCTTGATCTGCCGACCAAGGAGGGGCTCAACGTCGCCGCCGACGTGTCGATTCTCTATCGCATCAAGCCGGAGCAGGCACCGAAGATTCTCGAGACCGCCGGGCTGGCCTACGAGGAGGTGCTCATTCTGCCCGTCTTCCGCTCGGCGGCGGCCGATGTGTCGGCGCGCTTCATGGCGAAGGATCTTCACTCGGGCGAACGCGCCGTCATCGAGCGT
>JANNVN010000320.1:0-2910 GCA_031414435.1 Gemmatimonadaceae bacterium | reverse complement strand
ACACGGAGGTTATTGCGCGGTGCGTAGGTGTCTGGCGTCGGCATCGCAATCGTCACGGCATTCGCTCCGGGTCTTCTGTGCAGCGTCTGTTGGTGGCGATGCGAAGCTCGAGCACTCCGCATGCCGTCGTGAATGGCCGATCACAGCGGCTGTGAAGCGCCGTCGCCGCCGGCGCGGTGCGTTGAGAACGAGCTGTGCAAGATACGCGCACGGCCGCCGACAACGAAGCGACTACCCTCGAACGCTCCTGTGCCAAGGCTCTCCGGGCGCCACGCCGTCACCGGGCGGTGCTATCAGTGCCGAGCGGAATGAACCGCCCCTCCTCGATCGTCCCGCGTCGCACACGATAGAGCGTGATGCCGCTCGGCATGGTCATCCCCGCCCCACTCGACGGACCGACGACCGCTGCCGCCTGATCGAACCGCGTCGCGACGCCAGCGAAGCGGATTCTTTCGACCATGTGCCCATGGCCCGACAGCGCCAGCGGATACGCGCGATCCTTCAGCAGCGCGAGCACATCACTCGCATTCGACACCGTATGCCGGTACAGCGTCTTGCCCCGCACCGCAATCAACGACGGCGCCGGCGGCCCATCCTTGTACCCCTGCAAACTCTCCGATGACGAGAAGAACGGGATGTGATTGAACGTCACCACCGGCGTGGTGGGCGGCACCATCGACAGGTCGCGCTCCAACCAGGCCAGTTGCAGCGAGTCGACATGACCGTAGTACCACTGGTCGCTGATATCCACGCTGTTCAGCGCCACGACGTGCACACCACCGACGTTGAACGAGTAGTAGTCGGGTCCACGAAAGTGCCGGTACATCGCCCGCCCGAAGAGTGGATGATCGGCACTGACCTTCGACTTGTCCGTTTCGATCCCGAACACCTCGTGGTTCCCGGGCACGGTGTACGTCGGAACGGGAAAGGCCCCGATCTTCTCGTTGAACAGCTGGTAGTAGCCCGTCGCCTCCGCTTCACCCACCCGCAGTGCATCGCGCACCAGATCGCCCGAGATCAGCACGAAGGCCGGTCGCAGCGAATCCACCAGCGCACGCAACCGGTCAGTGCGTGCGGCGCTGGCGGCACTGATGTGCGTGTCTGATGCGTGAACGAAGGTGAAGGTGTCCGTTCGGCGCGTCTTCGTGAGTCCAAAGTCGAGTGGCGTGTCGGTGCTTGCAACGATGGGCAGCCAGAATGCCCCCGTTGCCCGCCATCCATCGGGGAGGCTGACGTGGACGACGCCGACACCCGGGCCGTTCATCGTGTAGACACCCGAGTCATCGGTCCGTACGACGGTATCCTGATTCGACACGACGACGCCTGCAATGCCCGGTTCACCGGCGTCGCGGCGGCCGTTTGCGTTGCGGTCGTCGTAGACGGTGCCGTGCGATGTCGAGATGAACATCGTGGCAGCGAGGAGTATGTGCATGGTGGCGAAGGTAGCTGCTGGAGCGCCCCCCGAGGCGGCCCGCGCAACGATGCGATCGTGGCCTGGCCGGTATCGGGGGCCGCGCTGATGCTCGATCCGGGTTTGTCTTTCCCGGGCGGGAGAGCGTGAGTGGTGGAGGCACGGCAGACGATAGGTTGCAGTCTATCTGTTTTACAATATACTCATCGTATGTCAAGTATTCAGGACGCTCACCTGCTCGTCCGGGAAGCCCGCCTTAGCGCCTATCTGACCCAGCGTGACATGGCGGAGCTCGTCGGCACGTCTCAGTCTGCCATTGCGAGCCTCGAGAGCGGCCAGACGAACCCAACCGTCGAGACTCTGGCGCGATGCCTCGCGACGGCGGGATTCTCGCTGCGCGTGACCCTCGAACCGTTGCCAGTGGCTGACGCGGTTGTCGAGCGCTACAAGCGGGATGTCGACCGCACACTGCTGCGTGAAAATCTGCGCCTCTCGGTCGACGAGCGATTGCGTCGCTTGTCGGACTGGCACGACGCTGGCCGCGAACTGCAGCGCGCGACGTCGGTCGCGACACAGGCGACGAGGTCGTCACCCCGACGCGCGAAGTAGCGGGATGCCGGTGACGCAGCTCGAACAGCTGCTCGGCGCGCTGAGCGATGCCGGGGTGGAGTTCATCATCGTGGGTGGAGTCGCCGCGAGGGCGCACGGCTCCTCCCGACTCACCGATGATCTCGACATTTCCTACGCACGCTCGTCGGCCAATCTGGCACGAGTCGTCGCCGCGTTGGCACCGCTTTCGCCATATCTGCGCGGTGCACCGCCAGACCTCCCGTTTGATTGGTCGGTGGCCACACTCCGCGCAGGCCTCAACTTCACGCTCATCACCAGCGCCGGCGCAATCGATCTACTGGGCGAGATCACCGGTGGCGGGCAGTACGACCAGTTGCTGCCTCACGCACTCACGATCACGGTTTTCGGCCGGGATGTTCGGCTGCTCGATCTGCCCTGGCTCATTCGTGTCAAGCGTGCAGCCGGTCGGCCCAAGGATCTCGAAGTGATCGCGGAACTCGAAGCGCTGCAGGACGAGATTCGTTCGCACAACGACTGAGAGACCTTCGACTGGGCTTCGTGGCGTCGCCTCACACACCGATCGCCCGCAGCAACTCCGGATACCGCGGGTGCGCGCGCAGCGCGTCACTGAAGAAGGGGGCGCGTGTCCAATACGGTCCGGTGCTGTCGCAACGCTCGACCGATTCGATGGCGTACGCGATGGCCTCGTCTGTGCGGCCAAGTGCATCGGCCGCAAGTGAAACGACAAACTGCGACACTTCCTCGGTCTGCGCCCGTGCCTGCAGTTCGATATACACCGCCTCGGCCAGTGCCTGTTCACCCCGCTGCACATACGCTCTTGGCAGGCCGCACAAGACCCACGGACTGCGGCCGATCACCGCGAACGCCCGCTTCGCGGCCGCGAGCGCACCATCAGCGTCGTCGGCCCA
>JANNVN010000319.1:0-3463 GCA_031414435.1 Gemmatimonadaceae bacterium | reverse complement strand
GGAGCGATGAATCCGGTACCCGGCGACGTCTTCATCCGCTGCGGCGTCATCGACGATGCCGGAAATTGCCACATGCGCGGCAACGCGCGACGGCGTCGTGCGCAGCGGTTCCACGAATCGCGTGAAGACCTCCGCTCCCGTGCCCCACTCGGCGACATTCGACCGCGCCTGAAGAAGCCGGTCGAGGTACGCGCCGCGCGGCGACTCCAGGCCGAGCTGCTCCATCAGGTCCAACACCCGTCCTGCGTACTTCATCACCTGCACCGTCTCGATGCCGGAGATGTCTGCGAAGAACCACCCACAACTCGTGTACATGAGCTGGCAGAACCGCTGGATCTCGAGCAGGATGAGCGCCCGCTCCTGCTCACGGCGGTCGAGCGTGCGCGGTGCGTGCTGGCGCAGCCAGTCGCGCCGGCTCCGCGCAGGGTCGAGCACGAGATCGATGTAGTGGTCGCGCGCGAGCCACGGATCGACGAAGAGCGTACCGCGTGATGCCTCGAAGCTTGCAGCAGCGGCGTCGCGCACGATATCGAGGGCCTGACGGAGCGGCCCGCGCCACGCCTGGTTCCAGCCTTGCTGCGCACCATTCTCGCAGCCGCAGTCGCGAATCCAACGTCCGACGCCGTGCGCGCAGCTCCAGGCGGTGCCCTCACCACCGGGGCCGGCCTTGACGGCCACCTCCATCTCCGGTGGATGGGCGTCGAGGAATTCGGCGTAGTTCGTCACGTGAAATCCCGCGCGCGGCGCTTCGACCAGCAGCGCATGTGCGAGCGCACGCTCACCGAAGTGCGTGTGGTGTCCGTAACTCTCGCCGTCGGTGGCGATGTGCACTAACCGCCCTTCGCCGCCCGCCCCCTGTGCGAGGCGCGCGACCAGTGCCTGACTCGATGTCAGCACCCCTTCGAATGCGATCGAGCGCGCGATCGGCCCGTCATAAAAGAAGACGGCAATCGAGCGGCCGGAGCCATCCGGGTGCATCCAACGATACGCGATTCCCGGATCGACCTCGTTGTTGGAGACGTCGCGCCAGGCTGTTGCCCCGGGCGCCCGCACCTGACCGGCCTGATTGGGTGCCAGGATCACATACCGCAATCCTTCGTCGACCAGCACGGCCAGCGTCGCGTCATTGACCGCCGTTTCGGGCAACCAGAGCGACTCGGCCTCACGACCGAACCGGTGACGGAAATCGGCGAGGCCCCAGCGCACCTGTGTCCGGCGATCGCGGTCGTTGCAGAGCGGCAGGATGGCGTGATTGTATCCCTGCGCGATGGCATTGCCATGCCCGCCGTGCCGCGCGGCACTTTCGCGATCCGCGTCGAGCACGCGCTGATAGGTGACCGGGTCGTGCACCTGCATCCACGACAGCAGTGTCGGTCCGAAATTGAAGCTCAGATGTGCGTAATTGTTCTCGATCCGCTCGACGCGACCGAAGTGGTCGAAAATGCGCGCGAAGGCATTGGCGCGATAACACTCGCGGTGAATCCGTTCGTTCCAGTTGTGGTCGGGCTGTGCGCTCGGTTCGTGCTCGAGGCGACCCGTCCACGGATTCTCGCGCGGCGGCTGATAGAAGTGACCGTGGACGACCAATGCCTTCATGCGGGCGCTCCCCTGGGGTAGGGCACCGCCGACCAGAGGGCACTGGGGATCCGCGCTGCGCGGTCGACGGGCTTCCCGAACGTAAGCGACCGCAGGCCGGATACCGGCCTGCCAACCTCAAGAGCCGGATCGCGGGCCGACTAGGCCGCGGCGGCGACCTGCGGCAGGAGCGATTCGTACCGCGTCGTGAGCGGCGCATAGTCGAGATTCCGGACGACGTCAGCAAACCGCTCGATCTGATCGCGCGCTGCCTGCACGCCGACACCCGCGAGCGGGCCTGCCACTTCGGCCACCAGCCACGCGGCGCCGTAGGTGTCAGAGCGTTCGGCCAGTGCGAGGCCGTCGGTGAATCGCTGGCGCGCTGCCGCGGCGTCAGCGAGCTGCACATGGATCCGGATCGACAGCGCCTCGAGCAGCTCCCGCCCCTGGAACCACCAGTCGGCCCGGTCGCGGACGCGCATGTTGCATGACTGGAGGCAGGCGCGGGCATCGGCCACGCGACCAAGTGCCAGGAACGCCAGCCCCTGGCCCGCGCGCGCGCCCAGTTCCACGTCGAGCTGGTCCATCGAGGTCGCCACCACCGCGGCATCACCGTAGAGTCTCACCGCGCGCTCGTGGTCATCGCGATGCCGCGCGAGGTTGGCCTGATTGTAGAGCGCGGCCAGTCGGTGCGGCTCGTTGCTCAGCAGCGCGAACCGCTCCATTGCCTCCGAGAAGCACCCGTCGGCCTCATCGAGGTGTCCGATCTTCATCTTCAGCACGCCGAGGTTGAGTGCGGCGAGGCCGGTGATGTCGGGGGAGTGCGTGGTCCGGCCGAGATCCAGCGCAATCGCATACGCCGCGCCGGACTCGTCGTTCGCGCCGCGACGCGACTGCGCGATGCCGACGTTGATCTGCGCGCGCGCCTGGCCGATGAGGTCACCGAGGGTCGAGAAGGTCGCGAGCGCGCGCTGATAGCAGTTGAGCGCGTCATCGGCCTCCGTCTCGATCAGAGATGAGCCGAGGTGCATGAGGGTGTTGGCGAGGATACCTTGCTCACCGACACGCTCGGCGACCTCGACACTCAGCCGCCCGAGCCGGCGCGACTCAATCTGGTTACCTCGCCGGGCGTACACGCGCGACAGCATGCCGAGCAGTTCGACTTCCTCGCGCGAATCATTCAGCTGCACCGCCTCGGCGAGCAGTCGTTCGACCGCATCACACGTCAGCTCGAGCGCCAGTCCGCGCAGGCTGCGCAGCCGCTCTCGCACTCGTCGCACGCCGATCAGCGCGCCGCGATCGCCGAGCGAGACCCGTTCGGCAATGATGAGATCGCAGATTGCCTCCGCTTCCTCGTACGATCCGGCCATCTCAAGCGCGAGCGCATGGCGATAGCGGCAATGCAGGCGGTCTTCCGTGGACGCCGCGTGGCGTTCCGCCATTCCGTACGATGCCGCCGCTTCGTCGTGCGCGTACACGGCGACGGCGCGCTCGGCCGCGCGCATCGCGTACTCGTACGCCTTCTGGCCGTTGCCGGCGATGTCGAAGTGTGCCGCAATCGCCGACACCGAGTCGGGGTGCAGCTTTTCCATCGCCACGGCCACCTCGCCGTGCATGCGCGCGAGCCGGCGGCGATTCACGCGGCGGCGGATGGCATCGCCGATCAGGCCATGGGAGAACGAGTAGCGGTCAACGCTTCTGTCATTCGCTGCTTCCAGCACGTGTGCGCCGACACCTTCGTCGATCGCATCGAGCAGCGCATCCTCGCTCATACCACCGGCGGAGAGCACCAGATCGACATCGAAGGTGCGGCCGACGACGGCCGCGATCGTGAGATGCTGGCGCGCCTCCTCGGACAACCGGTCGATGCGTGCGTCGATCAGATCCG
>JANNVN010000318.1:0-19112 GCA_031414435.1 Gemmatimonadaceae bacterium | reverse complement strand
GGGCCGGTCCGTTATCTTTGGACCTTCTTCCCTGCCAGACCAATCGCCGGACGACGACTCAGGAGCTGATGCAGCACTCGTGGATGTGGACTGCCTTCGCCATCACGGTCGCCGTGATGTTGGCCCTCGACCTCGGCATTTACCATCGCAAGGCGCACAGTGTGCGTCCGCGCGAGGCGTTGCTGTGGAGCATCGTGTGGGTCACCCTCGCGGGCTGTTTTGCCGCCGCGCTCTGGGTGTTCGACGGGCATCAGACGGCGACCGAGTTCGTGGCGGGCTATGTCGTCGAGCAGGCACTGAGTGTGGACAATCTGTTCGTCTTCCTGTTGCTGTTCGGCTATTTCAAGGTGCCGGACGCGCTGCAGCATCGCGTGCTCTTCTGGGGCATCATCGGCGCCCTCGTGATGCGCGCAGCGATGATCGGTGCGGGGGCCTTGCTGCTGGACCGGTTTCACTGGCTCATCTACCTGTTCGGCGGGTTTCTGGTCTTCACGGGCATCCGGATGCTGGTGCAGCAGGATGCCGAGATGGAGCCGGAACGCAATCCGGTGCTGAAGCTCGTGCGACGCCTGATCCCCGTGGCGGATCACTACGAGGGGGATCGGTTCTTCACCCGGGCCCCGTGGGGGTCGGATCAGGTGATACGCACGGTCGCGACGCCGCTCTTCGTCGTGCTCGTACTCGTCGAGACGACGGACCTCGTCTTCGCAGTCGATTCGATCCCGGCGGTGTTTGGCGTCACGCGTGATCCGTTCGTCGTCTACACCTCGAATGTCTTCGCCATTCTGGGCTTGCGTTCGCTGTACTTCCTGCTGGCGGCGGTCGTGCACAAGTTCTGGCTGCTGAAGCCGGCCTTGTCGCTGGTGCTGCTGTTTGTTGGAGGCAAGATGCTCACGAGTGGCTTCTATCACGTTCCGACGCTGCTCTCGCTGGTGGTCATTGTCACGATTCTGGCTGGCTCCGTGTTGCTGTCATTGCTCTTTCCGCGCGCGGTGCCGGATCCGGTGGATCCGGTCGCGCCCCCCGCATCGGCGGCGGTCCCATCGCAGACGCGGTAGCGAAGGCGACCCACCCGCTGGCGCCGACGCTGTCCGATCGCCGGCCGCTGGACCTGTTGCAGGCCACGCTGCCGGCCGTGTCGCGCCCGGACGCCACGCTCGCCGTCCTCGACGCCACCGAGTGGTTCGCGCCGACCAGCGGCGGTATTCGGACCTACATGCTGCAGAAGGAACAGTATGTCGCGGCGCGGCCGTGGCTTCGGCATGCGCTGGTGGTGCCGTGGTCAGAGGACGGAATCGTCGAGCGCGAAGGGGCGCGATGGTATGAGTGCGGAGGGCCTCGCATCCCGCGCAACGCTCCCTATCGGCTTCTCACGTCGGTGGCGCGCATGCGCCGCGTCGTGTTGCATGAGCGGCCGGATATCATCGAGATCGGAAGCCCCGCGCTGGTGCCGTGGGTGCTCTTCCGCGCGCTTGGCGCGCGGGACGTGCCGGTCGTGAATTTCTTTCACAGTCACTTTCCTGCGCTGCTGGCCGGCAGCCGGCGCCCGATCCCGCCATTGCGCGCGCACTTGCAGCGCGCGGCGTGGTGGTACGCGCATCGCATGGACAGGCACATCAGCGCGACGATTGCCGCCTCGCAGTTCGTCGCCGATGATCTCCAGCAGGCGGGCATTCCGAATGTCGTCCGGATTCCCCTCGGTGTTGATCTGGAGCATTTCACGCCGTCGCGCCGCGAGCATGCCGCGGAAACGCGCGCGACCTGGAAGCTGCCGGCGGATGGTCCGCTGGTGACATTCATCGGGCGCTTTGCACACGAGAAGGAACTCGATGTGCTGATGGATGCGTGGCCGGCGATTCAGCGCCAGACTGGCGCCTCGCTGGTGCTGGCAGGTGACGGACCGGAGCGGGTGGCGTTGCAGCAGCGCAACCGTGGCGCTCGGGTGTTCTGGCTGCCGTTCATTGCCGATCGTGAACGGCTTGCCGATCTGCAGGCGGCGTCGAGCATCTACATGGCCACCAGTCCGCACGAGACGTTCGGGCTGTCGCCGCTGGAGGCGATGGCGTGTGGCACGCCGGTCCTGGCGGCCGACGGTGGTGGGGTGCGCGAACACGTGCTGTCGTCGGGGGCTGGCCGGACATTCACCCCTGGTGACGCCGATGATCTCGCGGCCGCGGCGATCCACTTGCTGCATGATGACCTCACCAGGCATGGCGCCCTGGCTCGCGACTTTGCCGCGCGCGAACACTCCTGGACGTCGGTCTTCGATCGCATCTTCGCGCTCTACGAGCGACTCCGCCGATGAGTGTCCTGCTCTCGATTCATGATGTCACGCCAGCCTGGAAGGAACAGGTTGAAGCCTTGTGGTCGTTGTGCCGCGAACGCGGTGCGACGCCGGCTTTGCTGGTCGTGCCGAACTGGCACGGCGCGTGGCCCTTGCCGGAGCACCCGCAGTATGTGGCCTGGGTGAAAGCACGTGCTGCTGACGGGTCGGAGATCTTCCTGCACGGCGAGCGACATGACGAAGTTGGTCTGACACGTGGCTGGCGCGATTCGCAGCGTGCGTTTGGCAAGACCAATCGCGAAGGGGAATTCCTGACGCTGGACCACGACGCCGCAGCGGAGCGGATCGGTCGCGGCGTGGCCCTCTTCGAGACGCTCGGACTGCACCCGATTGGTTTCGTGCCTCCCGCCTGGTTGTGCCGACGCGGCACGCACACCGCCTCTGCGACGCATGGCCTGCACCTGCTCGAGGACGACGCTGCGATTTATCTCACGCACACCGGGCAGCGAATCCCGAGCCATGTGTTGCGCTGGAGTGGACGGACCGATTTTCGCGCGCGCGGATCCGCCGTGCAGGCGGCGTGGCGGTGGCGCACGCAGCAGCAGGAGCCGAATTTTCGTATCGCCCTGCATCCGCGCGATCTCGAGCACGCGATCACGCGCCAGTCGGTGATCGATGAACTCGATCGCTGGCTGGCGGCGCGTCCGGCGCGGCGGTACGCCGAGCTGCTGCAACCGGCGGAGAACGCGTGACGGAATCGCCGGTGCGGCTCGACGGTGTGCGCCTCGCGCTGTTCAGTGACACCTTTCCACCCCAGATGAACGGCGTGTCCCGGACGCTCGAGCGTCTCGTCGCGACGGCGCGTGAACGCGGCGCCGCCGTGCGTGTGTTCACGACGGACGACCCCGAGCAGCCTCCGCACGGACCCGACGAAATTCGCTGGAAGAGCATCCCGTTCTGGGCCTACCCGCAGGTCCGGCTGTCGCCGCCCCGCGTCGCGGCCGCACGAGCCGCACTCCGTGCCTGGTCGCCAACACTCGTGCATGTCGCGACGGAATTCGGCGTTGGCCTGGCGGGTCGTCGTGCGGCCGTCTCGCTCGGATTGCCGCTGGTCACCAGCTATCACACCAGCTTCACGGCTTACGCACAGTTCTACAAGCTGGGCGCGCTCGAGCGATTGGGCTGGCGGTACTTTCGCTGGTTCCATTCGGCGGCCGCGCGGACGTTCACGCCAACCGAGGCCATTCGAGCCGAAGTCGAGGCGCACGGCTTCCGGCATGTGGGAGTCTGGGGGCGAGGTGTGGATGGCGAGCGCTTCGATCCGTCGTTCCGGTCACTCGAGTGGCGACGGCAGCTGGGTATCGCGGATGACGCGATGGTCGTGCTCTATGTCGGACGCATCGCGAAAGAGAAGGGACTGGAGCATGTGCTGAGTGCCATGCTGCAACTCGGGGCCAATGCCAGCCGAATCCGATTTGTCTTTGTTGGTGACGGACCGTACGATGCCGAACTGCGCACTGCGTCGCCGCGTGATGCCATCTTCACCGGTCGGCTGAACGGCGTCGCGCTGAGTACCGCGTATGCGTCGAGCGATGTGTTCCTCTTCCCGTCCGTCACCGATACGTTCGGGAATGTGCTGCTGGAGGCGATGGCCTCCGGGCTGGTGGTGGTCTCCGCCGACGCTGGCAACACGCGCGAACTCGTTGGCACGGAACGCGGCGTGATCGTGCCGATCGACGTGCCCGGCGCCATCGCGCGGGAGCTCAGGCACCTCGAACAGGATCGCGTGACGCATGCTGCGATTCGCACTGCCGCGCAGGCGTGGGCGAGGGAGCGTACCTGGCTTCGGGTGTGGAACGGACTCTTCTCGGAGTATCAGCGCGTGATCAGCGCGCAAGCTTCCAGTTCGTGAACGCCGCGTCGTCGGTCACTTCGCGGACCACCCATGGTGTCAGCCACTCGGGGAGCTCCACCGTCGTCGATGCGTCGGGGAGTTCGACTTCCAGCAGCACCAGATCACGATCCGTGAACTCGTCGACCTCCCAGACCAGCGCCCCGTCCGTGATGGCGTAGCGTCGCTTGGTGACGCGGGCGCCGTGGGTCAGTGCAAAGAGTGCCTTCCCGAGACTCGGGCTGGTTTGCTCCTCCACTTCGATTCGTGCAATACCGCGCCCGAGTTTGACGGTCCGGAACCACTGCGTGGTGCGGCCTGTGGTCACACTCCGTATGCGTTCGATCAGCACTGCTCCGGGCAGATAACCCTGCGCCAGACGCGCGGGTGCAACGCGCCGCACGTGCGGCGGCAGCCCTGAGAGCAACCACTTGCGCTCGTACTCCATTGGAGGCGCAGCATCCCGGCGCCACGATTCGGCAAGCGAGCGAAGCACCGCAACGGTCTCCGACAGCGCGCCGCCGTTGCGCCACGATGCCAGCGAGTCGAAGCTGCGCTTGATGCGCTGACTGAGATCACGATCAGTAGCCGCCAGTGCAGTGGTCCTGATCCGCTGCGCCCGGCCGTCCACGGTCTGCGCGTCCGTCGTGGCGGCGCGAAGGTGCTGACGCAGACTCCCCGCGTCGGCAATGCCTCCGAATAGATCCTGTGCCTCGCGAAGCGCTGCCCGTAGCTGAGCGGTGCGGGTGTCATCCTCCGCGAGAGGCGCGAGCAGGTACCGGATCGCCTTGATCGCGAGCCGTGCGCCGTGCAGGCCAGCGAGATCCTCCGGCCCGGTGATCGCAAGACACTTCCGCTCCAGCGCTCCGCTCGCGCGCTCAATCGCACCGGTGGCCTCACTCGAGAAACCTGGCGCGAGTTGCTGCCTGCTGAGATGATGCGCCTTGTGCCAACTTTCGATCCCGGTGTGCAAGCGGTCCTCAAAGCGGCGCCACCGGCGCTGAAATCTGGCTGCGTCATCGGCCGTGGAACTGTCGTCAGCGTCTGACATGACGTACGGCTCGAGCGCGGCGCGCTGCGGAGCGGTTCGCGCCGCAAGTACCGCCGCCATCAGCTCACGATGCACGTCGCGGGTTCGTGTCACGCCTACGGCGCGCGACAGTGCACCGGCTCGGCGCGCCAGTTTCTGCGGGCGGCAGTCCGCCAGCACGGAGCGGTAGGCAAGCAGCGTGACGCGCAACCGACGGAGTGCCACTCTGAAGTCGTGACGTGCATCCACGCCGATTTGGCTCTCGAGAAACACGGATGCTGCGGCGCGGGCGGCCTGTGCGCCGTACTCGCGGCAGAGCAGGCGTGCCGCCAGTGCGGCAGGCATGGCTCGAAGCGTGGTTGGTGACGGGAGCGTTGGGGGGGCGCGGTCTGGCATGACGGGAATATGCAGTGTCTGCCCGGCGGGCCTCCGGCTGAGCGAACGCCCCCCTTGCGACGTGCACAACCGGGACTATAATTCGATATCGAAATAACCGATGTCGAAATATTAGCGGTCCATACCATGCCAACGCACTACAACGGTTCCCTGTCTGAGCGGCGCGCGCTTGATGCGTACATCAAGCTCATGCGTTCGACAGCAGCCATCAATGCGCGGCTCTTTCCCCCGTTGCAGGCGGCGTTCGGAATCACGCCAAGCCAGCTGGGCGTGCTGGAGGCTTTGCTTCATCTCGGGCCGATGCCGCACTGCGCGCTCGCCGCGAAGCTGCTCGTCAGCGCCAGCAACCTGACCACTGTGATTGACAATCTCGAGCGTGATGGCCTCGTCCGGCGCGACCGCGATCCGAAGGACCGTCGCGTGTCGATCACGTCGCTGACGCCGACCGGCGAGGCGCGCCTTGCCGAATTCTTTCCTCAGCACGTCGAGCGCCTGGTAGCCGCGATGAACGCGCTTGAGCCAGGCGAGCAGGTCGAGCTGGCCCGCCTCTGTCGCAAGCTCGGAACCGCCGCGTCGAACCTCGCTTCGCACACGCACGCCGACTGACACGTCGGTCCCATCGTCCACCTTCCACAACAGACACATCGCAATGAGCAGCGCCTTCAACACCTCAACCCTCTCCGTCGTCGAAGCCGCCGAGGGCCGACGATCGATCCGCAAGTACGCGCCTGTGCCGATTCCGCGCGAACATCTGCACGAGATTCTGCGCGTCGCGGGACTCGCACCGTCGCCGTGGAATCTGCAACCGTGGCGATTCGTGGTGGTGGAGGATGCCGCGACAAAGTTGAAGCTGCAGGAAGCGGCCTATGGCCAGCCACAGGTCGGCAACGCCCCGTCCGTGATCGTGATGTACTCGGATATGACCGACGCGATCGCGACTGTCGAAGAGACGGTGCATCCGGGGATGCGCGGCCCGCAGGGCGACAAGGCGGCGGCGGACATCAGGGCCACGTTCGCGGCGTACAGTGATGCCGATCGCGCGGCCTGGGGCTACGCGGAAAGCAACATCGCGCTTGGGTTTCTGCTCCTCGCGGCGCAGGCGCACGGCTACAGCACCAGCGCGATGCTCGGCTTCAATCCCGAAGCAGTGAAGTCGCTCCTGTCTCTGCCCGCCGACGCGCGCCTCCCGGCCCTGATCGCCATCGGGATCGGGGCCGAGGCCGGGTTCCCGCACCACCGTCACAGCCTGGATCGCATCGCGCGATTCGTCTGATCGGACAACTCGTCATGTTCGCACGGCACACTGATGTCCCGCGCGAACATGGCACACACCACGTGACACGTCACGTAATCAGGGAGCAGGGATGTTCAGCACCAGTGGGCTTCACCACCTCACGGCGATTGCGAGTGATCCACAGCGAAACGTCGACTTCTATGCTGGCACGCTCGGGCTGCGGTTCGTCAAGCAGACCGTCAATTTTGACGACCCCGGTACGTACCATCTGTACTACGGCGATGCGACTGGCAGGCCGGGGAGTATTCTGACGTTTTTCCCGTGGCCAAATGCGCGGCGCGGACGCGTTGGTGTCGGGCAGGTGGCCGAGACGCAGCTCGCCATTCCGATGGCGTCGCTGGCGTTCTGGGTGCAGCGGCTGACTGAGCACCAGATTGCGTTCGCTGGACCTGAGCGCCGTTTCGCCGGAGAGACGGTGCTGACGTTCACCGATCACGATGGCTTGCCGGTCGCGCTGGTGGCCACCGATGCGGCTGCTGCGTTGCCAGGCTGGGAGAGTGTGACAGGTGTGCCAGCGCCTATGAGCATTCGGGGCATGCATGGGGTCACGCTGTGCGTGCGAGAGCTGTCCGCAACCGCTGACGTTCTCAGTACAACGATGGGGTTCCGGCGCCTCGGTGCGCACGGCGACGTGGTGCGTTTTGCGGTCGGCGATGCGGCACCTGGCGGGTACGTGGATCTGCGCGAATTGCCGACGGGCGCATCCGGCACCGGCGGCGCCGGGACAGTGCACCACGTCGCATTTCGTGCCGCAGATGATGCCACGGAGTTCGGACTGCAGGAACAGATCGCCGCGTCGGGACTGTCGATCACCGAACAGATCGATCGCACGTACTTCCGCTCGATGTATTTCCGCGAGCCAGGGCAGGTGTTGTTCGAACTGGCGACCGATGCACCGGGATTCGCGGTGGACGAACCGGCTGACCAGCTGGGCGAGACACTGCAGCTGCCGCATCAGCATGCGCACCTCCGCTCAGTGTTGTCGTCTCGGCTGCCGGCGCTCCAGCTCCCGGGCAGCAAGGCGTTTCAGCGATGAGCGAGGCAGCGTCGTCACTCGGGTTCGTTCATGTGCATGTACCACCCACGAACACTGAGGATCAGCGCACGTTGCTGCTGCTGCACGGTACAGGTGGCACCGAGCGCGATCTGCTGGAGATCGGTGTTGCTGTCGCTCCCGGCGCGCGGTTGCTCGGCGTCCGCGGTCGGGTGCTCGAAAACGGGATGCCACGATTTTTCCGGCGACTGGCCGAGGGAGTGTTCGACGAGGCCGACCTGCAACTGCGGGCTGCCGAGCTGGCCACGTTCGTGCATGCTGCAGCGGTGGTTTACGGCTTCGATCCCGCGCAGGTGGTGGCGATCGGATACTCGAACGGCGCGAACATCGCCGCCGCCGTCTTGCTCCTGCACCCCGGGGTGCTTGCCGGGGCGGTCCTGTTGCGCAGCATGGTACCGCTGGTCCCTGAGCAGCGCGCATCGCTGCGCGGAACACCGGTCCTGATGATCGAGGGAGAGGTGGATCCGATTGTCCCAAGGGACAACGCCGAACGGCTGCTGTCGCTCCTGCGCGATGCGGGTGCGTCAGTCACGCTGCACTGGCAGGCAACTGGCCATGCGCTGACGCCGGCCGATATCCAGCTCGCCCGTCGCTGGATGGGTGACGCGGGCCAGGGCGTGACGAGGGTAGTGGCTCCCGCGTAAGTTGTGGGATGCGATTCCGGATCCCACTCGCTTCGCTCGTCTTCGCTGCCGTGATCCTCATGGGAGCCTCGGGACCGCCGGTCCCGAGGCGGCCGCCGAACGCACATCGCGGGCTGGTGCTCCTGCAGAACTTTCGCGACAGCCTGCCGCGGTACTCCGGCAACGGGCTTCGGTGCACGAGCTGCCATCTCGAGAACGGAATGCGCGGCGCGGCGATGCCGTGGATTGGGGTCACAGCACGATACCCGAAGTTTCGCGCCCGGCGCGGTTCACAGGAGTCGATCGAACAGCGGGTAAACGAGTGCATCACGCGCAGCCTGGCTGGACGGCTGCTGCCGGAGGACGACGCGGCCATGCGCGATATCGTTGCCTATCTCGAGACGCTGCGCGACCTGCCTGCCCTGGAACGTCCGGATACTGTGCGTTTGGCAGGCAGCGCGACGCGTGGCGCCGTCGCCTACCAGCCAAACTGCGCGCGGTGTCATGGTGCGAATGGAGCCGGCACGGAGAGCGCCCCGGCGGTTTTTGGTGTGGGGAGCTACTCCGTCGGCGCCGGGCTCGCGCGTCAGAAGGTGCTGGCGACGTTCCTGCAGGCGAACATGCCGTTCGACCAGCCAGGCAGCCTCGATGCACAGGTCGCCGCAGATATCGCGGCCTGGGTACTGCAGCAGCCGCGCCAGGATCACCCCGGCAAGGAGCGCGATTGGCCGAACGGTGACGTACCCGTCGACGTGGCCTATGCCACGGACGGTGCGCGTCGGCTGGGCGTCCCGCTTCCCCCGCCTCGGCCCGTGTTGCGCAGGATAGTGCCACCAACCTCGCAACCAAGCCGATGATCGACGCCTCGGACGACGCGGCGCCGCCAGGCAAGGTCCGACTCGACAAGTGGCTCTGGGCGGCGCGTTTCTTCAAGACGCGTGCGCTGGCTGCTGAGGCGATCGACGGCGGCAAGGTCAGCGTGAATGACGAACGCCCCAAGCGGGCGAAACTCATTCAGGCTGGCGACGAGGTCAGTGTCCGCATTGGTCCGTATCAGCATGTCGTGCATGTGCGCGACGTCAGTGGCCGTCGCGGGTCGGCGGCCATTGCTCAGACGCTGTTCGAGGAGACACCGGCAAGTGTCGCCGCACGCGCGGCGGCGGCGGAGCAGTACCGGAACGCAGCGATGACGTTTGCCTTTCAGGAAGGCAAGCCGAGCAAGAAGGAACGCCGCGCCATCGACCGAGTCCGGGACCGTCGCTGAATCGGGTGGGACGCGTAACATCATGAGCGGTCTGTGGTTGCCACGTTGAACTAGGCAGCAAACACGACCATTTTTCTAGGGATTGCCGTTCTCCAAACCCTGCCAGACTATTTCATGGCGTTTGTGCTCAGCCGCTCGGTGAATGAATTGATCGCCAGAACGCTCGGCCTCGAGATCGAGCCGCGGCGCTGGGACCCCGGCTTCATTGGTCCGAGACCCGTGCTCACGACCGTCAGCGAGCTGTCGACGGCGATCGAGTCGGTCGGGAAGCAGGGAGAACTCAGCTATCTCCGCCGGACCGTTGGCCGGGCCGAGTTTGCGCAGTTGATGTCTGGTGGTGCCGTTCCGATCGTGCTCCTTCCGGAGCGCACAGGAAGCGCACTGGAAGCGGCGGTGGTGATCCGGACCGATGGTGGGAAGTCGCTGACAATCGTGCCGATCACGTTGCAGGGTGTCGGTGCGGAGTACACGTTGCCGATCGACGCGGTGTGGTCGCGTCTCGCGTCGCAGACGGTGTACGCGCTGGTGCCGGTGCGGCTGACGCCCATTCTCAGCGATCGCGGTGACGGGCTGATACACGACGAGCCCCATGAACACCTGTCGCCGTTCGAGCGGCTTGGCCAGCTGCTGAAGGCGGAGCGCCGCGACATCTGGCTGATCTATCTCTACGCGGTGCTGGTCGGCCTGTTCGGCCTCACGGTCCCGCTGGCGGTGCAGGGAATTACGCAGCTGGTGCAGGGTGGCCTGGTGCTCCAGCCGGTGGTGCTGCTGATCGCGTTTGCGATTGTGGGGACGCTGGTCACGGGACTCGTCGGGCTGCTGCAGGAGTCGGTGGTCGAGACCATTCAACAACGGATTTTTGCGCGACTCGCTTTCGAATTTGCGTATCTCGTACCGCGGATCCGGTTCGAAGCGGCGCAGTCATCGAATTTGCCACTGCAGATGAACCGCTTCTTCGAAACGGTGTTGATCCAGAAGGCATTGGCGAAATTGCTGCTCGATGTGCCGACCGCCACGCTGCAGGTGCTGTTTGGCCTCGGGCTCCTGTCGTTCTACAACCCCAGCTTCATCGTCTTTGCGCTGGTGCTCATCGTCGGCGTGTATGTGATCTTTCGGCTCACGTTTCCACGCGGACTGGAAACGAGCATCATGGAGTCGAAGTTCAAGTACAACGTGCTGGAGTGGTTGCAGGCGATGGCGCGTTCGATTGCCGCGTTCAAGTTCTCGACTCGCTCGACGTTGCCGCTGGAGATGATGGACGGCCACGTGGCCAACTATCTCAAGTACCGCCGCAAGCATTTCAAGGTGCTGGTGACGCAGTCACTGAGCATGATCGCGTTCAAGACGCTGCTGACGGGCGCGCTGCTGGTCCTTGGCACGACGCTGGTCGTCGACAGGTCGCTCACGCTCGGTCAGTTCGTGGCGGCCGAGCTGGTGATCGTGACCGTGCTGGCTGGCATCGAGAAGCTGATCCGCTCTCTGGCCACGATTTACGACGTGCTGACATCGGTGGACAAGATCGGCCACGTGATGGATCTGCCGCTCGAGGAAATCCGTGGGTTGCAGCTGAACGAGTCACCGGAGGGGTTGGCGATCTTCGCGCGGGGGCTCTCGTTCACTTACCCTGATCAGGCCTCGCCAGCGCTGGCCGACATCGATCTCGACATCCGGCCGGGCGATCGCATAGCGATCACTGGCGTGGACGGCAGTGGCCAGACCACGTTGCTGCGGGTCCTTGGTGCGCTGCACGATGGCTTCGAGGGAACGCTCACGTACGACGGCGTGACGCTCCGCAGCATGAACCGCGCGGCGCTGCGCGAGCAGATCGGGCAGGTGCTCGCGACCACCGATCTCTTCGACGGCACGATCGAGGACAACATCAGCGTCGGACGTCGCTTTGTGGATCGGGCGGCGGTGCTGAAGGCGTTACGCGATGTGGACGTGGATGGCGTGGTGCAAACGATGCCGCAGGGTATTCAGACCACGATCATCAATGGCGGTGCCAACCTGTCGGCCGCCGTCGCCAGCAAGCTGCTCGTCGCGCAGGGCATCGTCGGCAGACCGCGCCTGCTGCTCCTCGATGACTTCTTCCAGAATCTGGATGACAACTATCGTACGCGCCTCATCCGCCTCCTGATGGACCGCTCCGTCGCTCACACCGTGATCGCGGTATCGCACGATCCGGAGTTCCTCTCGGCCTGTGACCTGATCATCGTCATGGAAGGCGGGCGCATCCGTGAGCAAGGGACGTACGCCGAGTTGGCCAGCACACTCGGGCGATCGTCGGTGCATGGGCTGACCGTCCCGGTGCGCTGATCATGGCATCCACTCCTGTGAAGGACCGTGATGTACTCGCCGACTACGATCACCTCGAATCGGCGAAGCTGCTCGTCACACCACAGTCGCATCGATTGTTCTTCCGGATCGTCCTTGGTGCACTCGTCTTCACGGTCCTTGCCATGCTGCTGCCCTGGCAGCAGTTCGTCGAGGGCAAGGGCGAAGTGACGGCGTTTGCGCCCGGTGATCGGCCGCAACAGGTGCCGACGACCATTAGCGGCCGGATCGTGGAGTGGTATGTCCAGGAAGGACAGGTCATCGCGAAGGGCGACCCGATCCTGCGAATCGCCGAGGTCAAGGACGACTATCTCGATCCGCGAACGATCGATCGCTACAACGACCAGCTTGCCGGGAAGTCGGCCGCGGTGTCGTCCAAGCGCGAGAAGGTGAAGCAGCTTGGCATGCAAATCGGGTTGCTGCAGCAGAATTTACTGCTGAGTGAGCAGAAGGCCCGCACCAAGGTGGCACAGTACGAGGCGGAGGTGCGTGCCTCCATCATCGATTCTGCCACGGCACTGATCCAGCTCCAGCGGCAGCAGACGTTGATTGATCAGGAACTGACACGCCTCACTGATCTGGAGAACGCGCGGGTGCGTTTTCAGAACACGATCGCCAAACTGCAGGAGAAGCGTCAGACGCTGCAAGCAGCGCAGATCGAGCTCAACTCGGTTGCGGTGGAGTACGGCGAAAAGATCGCCAAGGCGCGCTCGGATCAGGCCGCGACGATGGCTGAAGTCGGCGAAGGATCGGCAGATGTCGCCAAGCTGCGTCAGAATGTGCAGAACCTCGAGATTCGCAACGGGTTCTACATCATTCGGGCGCCGCAGAACGGCACGATCGTGCGGGCGACACGTGCCGGTATCGGCGAACAGCTGAAGGAAGGGGAGTCGGTGGTCACCATCATGCCAGCCGACGCGCAACAGGCTGTGGCGCTGCTCGTGAAGCCGATGGATGTTCCATTGCTGAGCGTCGGACGGAATGTGCGACTGCAGTTTGACGGGTGGCCCGCACTGCAGTTTGCCGGGTGGCCGAGTGTGAGCGTTGGCACGTTTGGCGGCACCGTAGCCGTCATTGATCGTGTGCCGGGAAACTCCGGCGAATTCCGCGTCCTCGTAACGCCCGATCCGAAGGACGAGAAATGGCCCCGGCAGTTGCGCCTTGGCTCGGGCGTGCTGGGGTGGGCGATGCTGGATGAGGTGCGTGTCGGCTTCGAGATCTGGCGACGCCTGAATGGGTTCCCACCGTCGCTGCGAAATGTCAGCGGTGAAGGGTTTGGCGGAGAGAACAAGGCGGACAAGAAGTGATGCGATGCGGGACACGCGTGTTGTGGCTAGCGCTGGGGACTGTCGCAGCCCTCTCGGCGGTGTCGGCGCAGACCCCGGTGGCGCGGCGCGGTCTCCCGGTCGTGAGCGACAGTGTGCGCATGCTGCCCGGTGTGCCCCTGACGTTCGATGCATTCTTCGACATCGTCAGCCGCAACCATCCGGTGGTCCGTCAGGCCCGCTTGATCGAAGATGGTGCCGAGGGAGACGTGACGGCGGCGTTCGGCAACTTCGAGCCGAAGCTCGAGGCGTCCTGGGAGACCAAGCGATTCGAAAGCTCGACACCCGGCACGCAGTCATTGTACTTCAACTATGCCGACGTTGCGGTGAAGATTCCGACACCATTCGGTGCCGATTTCAAGATTGGCTATGAACGCGCGTCGGGCCGGTTCATCAATCCGCAGTTCACCACGCCGAACAATGGTTTGTTCACCGCCGGATTCTCGCTGCCAATCGGCCAGCGCATTCTGACCGACGAACGGCGCACTGCACTGCGAACCGCCCGCGCGCTGCGTGACGTGGCGCAGGCGGAACGCGCCGCCATGACGAACAAGCTGCTCTTTTCGGCGTCGAAGGCATACGCCACCTGGTTTGAGACCGCCTTGCAGCTGCAGGTGATCCGGGACGGCGTTCGTCTGGCCGATGTGCGGTACGTCGCAATCACCGGACGCGTCCGGGCTGGCGACGCGGCCGGGATCGACAGCATTGAAGCGGCCGCGGAACTGAACCGCCGTCGCGCCCAGCTGGCCGGCGCGGACCAATCCTATTTCGCGGCCTCGATGGACCTCACGTCGTATCTGTGGGACAGCCGCGGTCAGCCGACCGGCCTGCGCACTGGTGCGGTACCGAGTGACTCCGGTCTCGGCCGCGTGACGCTCGATTCCGCGTCTGTCCCGGCGCTGCTGGCGCGCGTGATGCGCCTCCACCCGGAAGTGCGAAAGGCGGAGGGCAAGGTGCAGCAGACCGGTGCCGAGCGCGCCCTGGCACGCCAGTCGGTGATCCCGCTGATGAGCGCGGATCTGGCTGCGCTCCGCACGGTGGGCGGCGCCGGATTCAACGTCGGTGATGCGCTCAGTCGTGAGGGCAACTACAAGGGGGCGATCAACTTCTCGTCGCCGCTGCTGTTCTTCAAGGAACGCGGCAAGTTCCAAAGCACCGACGCAAAATTCGATCGCGCCGACATCGAGGCGCGTGAGACGCGACGGGATGTCGTGTTGCTGGTCCGCACCGCGATCAATGACCTGTCACAGTTCGAGGCGCAGCTGGCGTTGCAACGCGACGCCGTGCGACTGTTCCGGATTCTCAGTGCCGGTGAACGGGCCAAGTTCGACGCGGGGGAAAGCAACCTGTTCCTCGTGAACACCCGCGAGCGCCAGGTTCTCGATGAGGAGCTCAAGTTCGTTGCGCTGCAGGCGAAGTATCTCGCGGCACGCGCTGCGCTGGCGGTCGCAGCCGGGTCACCGGGACGGCTCGCGGAGCTGCGCTAACGGGTACTCCCGTCGGGTGAAACATGGGTGCGGGTGTGGCGTACTGAATGGTGTCGCGCGAACGGAGCGTGCTCCGTCGCATCCACCGCGAGGCAGATCATGTTGTCCCTTCCCATACGCCGCCGGATGGCGGCGCTCGCACTTGGCCTCAGCGGCCTGGCCGCAGCGGCCGGGGCCCAGCCGTTCGCCATGCAGCCGATCGGCTTCGGCGCTCGTGCCATCGTCGCGCAGCCGATCGGCGAGTTCAAGAACTACGTCAGCACCGGCTGGGGCGGTGGTGGCGACTTCCGCTGGTTTCCGGGCGGGCAGAACATCGCATCACTCCGTGCCGACGCCGCGTTCCTGATCTATGGGCGTTCCACCACCAGCGAGTGCTTCGGCAGCGGCTGTCGGATCACGGTCGACATCACGACGTCCAACAACATCTTCTCCGGCCTTGCAGGGCCGGAGCTGCAGTTTCCTGCCGGCCCGATTCGCCCGTACGTGAACGCCATGGCGGGATGGACTGTCTTCTGGACGCAATCATCTGCGGACGGCGACGACGATGGCCTGGATGTGTTCGAGACGACTAACCAGCGCGACAATCTGTTCACGTCCGCCGTCAGCGGTGGGATCAGGTTTCCAGTCGGCCGGCTGATGAGCCTCGACCTCAACGCACGCCGAAGCTTCAATGGTCGGGCGCGGTACCTGACGCGAGACAGTTTCGGCAACGGGACCAATACCAATCCGCTCGTTCGTGAGAGTGAGGTCAACATGTGGACCTATTCACTCGGCCTGTCATTCGGTCGGTAGCGGTTGGGGCAGCTCCGATGGCGTGAAGGTAGAACATCGCGGTATCCTCGCGCGGACATCTCCGTCCGCGAAGGTCGAACCTCGGGGTGTCGTCGCGCGGCTCATCTCCGGGTGTGAAGGTCGAACTTGTGGTATCCTCGCGCGGCAGTTCACGGGCGTGAATGCCGAGTCCCGGGGAATCGGCACGCTCCCGTCCCAGGGCGGCGCTCCAAGTCCCGCCGGGTGCAGCGCCCGCACGAGCGTGACTCGCGTCTATTCGTCGCGAGTCACGCGCTTTCGCTGCTGCTTGACGTCACTCCGCAGTGACTTCGTATCAAGGCGCTTCGTCTTCGAGGCTTTGGTCGGCTTGGTGGCTCGGCGGATCTTCGGCACCACGAGGGCTCCTTTCACCATCGCCACGAGCCGCGCCTCAGCCGCCTCGCGATTCTGCAGCTGACTGCGGTGCTCACTGGCAGTCACGCGCAGCCAGCCCTCGCTGTCGAGTTTCGTCGCCAGTGCCGTCAGCAGCCGTTCGCGCTGGGCGTCACTCAATGCGACAGACTCGCGTGGCTGCCAGCGCAGCTCAATCTTCGTGGAGCTGGTATTCACGTGCTGACCGCCTGGGCCACCGCTGCGCGTCGCACGGACCTCCAGCTCCGTCCTCGGGATCCGAACATGAGCATTGACGGTCAGCACATCGCGCGGCCCCTCCACGGCGTCACGGACCACGTTCCGCCACCGAGTCACAGCGCCGTGCGTTTTGCGTGATCGTCGCCATGTCGACGATCGACGGCGCCGTGAAGATCGCGACGTAGCCGTCGACGCCGAGGTCGTGGAAACTCTGCTGCAGATATCCAACGGCTGCCATCTCGCACTTGAGCAGCGAAGGGGGCGTGCCGTGCTGATCGGTGCGGCGGTTCATGTCGAGGATGGCGATACGAGCCCCAGGTCGCAGCGACGGGACAAGATTCGCCAGCAGCCCGAACGGTTGTTCGATCTCGTGGTACATGTGGATCATCGTCACCAGATCAAGCGACTCGCGCGGCAGCCGCGGATCATGTGGATCCCCAAGCGCGAGCCGGACATTGGTCAGTTCGTCGCGATCGACACGTTCGCGCAGGTAGCGCAGATAGCGCGGCATGATGTCCTGCCCGTACACCACGCCGGCGGGCCCGACTCTGCGTGCCATCCGCGCCACGTAGTAGCCGCTGCCAGCCCCGATATCGGCAACAGCCATCCCCGGGCGCACACCGAGCAGCGCCATCACTGTGTCCGCCTCGTGCGCGGCATCGCGCGTGGCTTCGTCGCTCCACTGCGGCGAGACGATGCTCGAGATCGGTCGCCGCGGGGCGGGGAAGTCCCGAGCCGGCAAGCCTGCCGGAGCAAGTGGAACAACAATGCCAGTATCGCGTGGCCATCGCGCCACCGTGGATGCGCGCGGTTTGGCGGAGTCCATCACGCCCGCTGCGTTGGCTGCGCGGATGGAGTCGTCCCGCGCGCAGCCGGCGTGGGCAAGCGTCAGAGGCAGCAGGAGGAGAAGCGGGCGCATACAGAAATAGCGGGGAATGGTGCTCAGTGGCATGGCTTACCCGGTGGCGGGCCGGTGGTGCCGAACCGCGACGAGCTCCACCTCAACGCCCCAACGGCGGGGCGCGGTTCACCCGAACCGCGGCGACCCGGCGTCCATCCATCGCCACCACTTCCAGATCGGACCCCGGAATTGTCACCCGATCCCCGACGCGAGGCAGTCGGCCCAGCGCGTTGAAGACATAGCCGCCGAGTGTCGTCCAGTCGCCCTCGGGCACGAGCACCTTGTAGTCCGAGCGGACATCGATCAGCGAGAGCGAGCCGGCCAGCTCGAGCACACCATCGGTCTCGAGCGCCTCGCGAGCCGCGGCATCGTACTCGTCGGCGATGTCACCCACGACTTCCTCGACGAGGTCTTCCATGGTGATGATGCCTGCCGTGCCGCCGTACTCGTCGAGGACCACGGCCATGTGCGCCCTCGTCTTCCGCAAATCATCCAGCACGCGTTCCGCCGCTCGTGAGTCGGGAATGAACAGTGCCTGCCGGAGGAACTGCTTCACGGTGAACGGGCCCTGATGCAGCCAGAGATCCTTCGCCAGAAAGACGCCGACGATGTCGTCCAGCGACTCGCCGGTCACGGGATAGCGTGAGTACCGCTCCGCACGCAGGATCGCCCACACTTCGTCTTCGGACGCATCCAGCGGAATGGCGGCCACTTCGGTTCGCGGGCGCATCACATCACGCGCTTTCTTTTCGTGAAAGTCGAAGACGCCGGCGAGCATCATGCTGTCGGTCTCGTTCAGCGTGCCCTGCGCCCGGGCCTGCATCACCAGCAATCGCAGTTCATCGGCACTGTGCACACCGTGGTGCGCCCCGCCTGCCGGGTCAACGCCGACGACGCGCAGCAGCGCATTGGCCACGTTGTTCAGCACGGTGATGAACGGACTCATCACCCGTGAGAACAGCATCAGCGGTCGCGCCAGATACATGCTGACGCGCTCCGGTGCGACCAGCGCGATGGACTTGGGCGCCAGTTCGCCGAGGACGATGTGCAGGAACGTGATCACGAGGAATGCCGTCGCGATGCCCGCGGTGCTGTGGGCAACGCCGGCCGCTGCGTGAATGCCGATCCGTTCGAGTGCGCCGTCGACCAGCGTGGCGAGTGCCGGCTCTCCGATCCATCCGAGTGCAAGTGAGGCCAGCGTGATGCCCAGCTGCGTCCCGGAGATGTAGCGGTCGAGATTCTTCAGGGCCTCCTGGACGGACTTTGCGCCGCTCTCCCCTTCCTCGGCGAGTTGGTCGATCTTGCTTCGGCGCGACCCGACGAGGGCAAACTCAGCGGCCACGAAGAACGCGTTCATGAGGACGAGAATGAGCACGCCGAGCAGCCGGATTCCGACGCCCGCCTCTGGCAGGTTCACGTTGCCACTCCCCAGCCCGGTGATGCCGGTGTCACATTGTCCGCACTCATGGCGAAACCACACCAATTCACCGCGCAGGCACTGACGCCCATCGCGCGCTTACGCGCCATTCTTGATCCGCGCCGGGCGCTGTTGTGGGTGTACGCGATTCGCACCGTACTGGCGGTGGCGCTGATCGTGGTGCTGCCGCAGCTCGCCGTCGGGCAGACGGTGACCGCGGTCCGGCTGGTGCAGGCCGCAGCCATCATGGCGTTCGCCGTCACGGGAGTCTCGCTCATAGCGGTGGAAATGTACCGCGCTCCCGCGAGCCGCGGATTCCTGCTCTGGCAAGCCGTCACGGACATCGGGCTCATTACTGCCCTCGTCCATGTGACGAACGGCAGCGAATCGCAATTTGCGGCGCTCTACATC
>JANNVN010000317.1:0-4247 GCA_031414435.1 Gemmatimonadaceae bacterium | reverse complement strand
ACTTTGAACTCACACTCGAGTACCGACTCACGCGCGGCGCCAACAGCGGGATCAAGTATCTCGTCAATACGTCGAGGAATGCGGGTGCTGGCAGCGCAATCGGCACCGAGTTTCAGCTGCTCGACAACGCCGTCCACCCGGACGCAAAGCTCGGCGTGGCCGGCAATCGCACCAACGCGGGGTTGTACGACCTGATCGCGCCGCAGAACGTTCGCTTCAACGGGATCGGCGAGTGGAACCGGGCGCGAATCATCGTCCGCGGTCGCCATGTCGAGCACTGGCTCAATGGCTTCAGAACCGTGGAGTACGAGCGTGGCACGCAGCAATGGCGCGCACTGGTGAGCCGTAGCAAGTACGCGATCTGGCCTGCGTTCGGTGAAGCCGAGCGCGGGCATATTCTGCTGCAGGATCATGGGAACGCCGTCTCGTTTCGTTCGATCAAGCTGCGCGAACTGCCGTAGTGGATCGCGGGTGAAGGTGAGGCAGGACCAAGCGCGCGACGGCGGACTGCTGCAGCCTGAGCTTCAACTCTTGCTGACGAACCATCCCGAACTGGAGTTGCAGTGGACGAACTCACTCGCCGCCATTTCTTCAAGTCGTCCGCCGCGGCGCTGTTGCTGCCGACGATCATTCCGCGCACCTGGCTGTTCGGTACCGGTACACCGCCCAGCCGGACGATCAACGTTGCACAGATCGGGTGCGGACGCATGGGTATGGAGGATCTGCGCGGCACCATCGTACACGATCTCTGTCGGGTGGTGGCCGTGTGTGATCTGGACGCGCGTCGCCTCGAGGCAGCGCGCAGCGAAGTAGAGCAGTATTATCGCAGAAGAGGGGAAAAGCGGGTCGATGTGAAGGGCTATCGTGACTATCGCGAGCTTCTTGCCCGACCGGACGTGGACGCCGTCCTGATCACGCCGCCGGATCACTGGCATGCGATGATTGCGATCGAGGCGGTGCTGGCCGGAAAGGATGTGCACGTGCAGAAGCCGATCACGTATGACATCGCCGAGTCGATCGCACTGCGCACGGCGGTCCGTGCGAAGCAGCGCGTGCTGCAGACCGGCAGTCAGCAGCGATCAGCGAACCCGTGGCAGACGTTCCGCATTGCGAGCGAGGCGGTGCGCAACGGGCGTGTCGGCACCCTCAGGACCATTCGCATCGGCATTGGTCGCGATGAGCCCAAGGGAGAGGCGCCACTTGCACAGGCGGTGCCGAAGTCCTTCGACTACGACACCTGGCTTGGCCCCGCGCCGGAACAGCCGTACATGGAAGCGCGTGTGCATCCGCAGGAGGGTTACGGTCGTCCCGGGTGGATCACCACCGAGGACTTCGGCCTTGGCATGATCACCAACTGGGGCGCGCACCATGTCGACATCGCGCAATGGGCAATGGGCATGGAGCTGAGCGGGCCGGTGCGCGTGCACGGTCGTGCGGACTTCATGCGCAACGATGTGTGGACGGTGCATCATGGCTATCACCTCGGGATGGAGTATGCTGGCGGCGTGCAGGTGATTCTGGACGATGGCTATCCGAACGGATTGCGGTTCGAGGGCAGCGACGGCTGGGTGTTCTGCGCCCGTGGTGCAGCGCAGGTGACGCAGAGCGATCCGTCGGCAGTCGCGGGTGAGCCGAGAGCGCTCGAAGCGAGCAGTCCGGATATCCTCGCGGCGCCATTCCGCGCGACCGACATCCGCTGGGCGTCGAGCGAGAATCACTATCGCAACTGGCTGGAGGCGATCGCGAGTCGCAGGGATCCGATCGCCCCGGTGGAACAGGGCGTGAAGAGTCTGCAGGCGTGTGCGGCGGCGTGGATCAGCATGAAGCTGGATCGGCCGGTGCGGTGGGATCCGGCGCGGGAGGAGTTTCCGGGCGACGCGGCCGCGAATGCGATGCGTCGTCGTGTGCCGCGCCTGGCGCGGTACGATGTTGAGGGAGTGTTGCGACGTGCGGGGATCGCGACCGGCGGCGGGGGGCCGTAAGTGCGAGGGAGCCGATTCAGTGGTATTGGTATGACGGGCAGGCCGTGCGCATTCGGTTGCGACGATGGGTTCCTCAGGAGTGCTGGAAACACCGTGCGCGGAGCGATGACCGCGCTGCGCCTCGTCGCCGGCCGGGTTGAAGGTCCACGACAAGCCGCAGGGATTCGTGCGGTCGACGCTCCAGTCTGGCGGGGGACGACACCCCTCGGAGGCCGCGTCCGCGCTGAAGTCGCGTCGAAACGCCTTCCGCGCGGCTTTTGGGTGACACACGTCGATGGCAGATGCCGCAGGTTGGAGCTTGCTGCAAGTCTCCCCCGCGACGTTTCGAGATATGCCCGCAGAGAAGCCCCGACTCCTGACGCTGGTAAAAGGCCGCATGCGCGCGCGTCATTTAAGCCCGCGTACCGTGCAGGCATACGTGGGCTGGATCATTCGCTATATCCGATATCACGGCACGCAGCACCCCGCGACCCTTGGCGAGGCGGACATCGTCGCGTACCTCACCTATCTGGCCGACGAGCGCCGCGTGTCCCGCTCGACGCAGATGCAGGCCTTGAGTGCACTCTTGCTCCTGTATCGCGAGGTGCTGGGCGTTCCGGTTGGCGACCTCCGCCGGGTGTTGCGTTCGACGTCGCCGACGCGACTGCCGGCGGTGTTGAGTCGGGAGGAGGTGCGGGGGGTGCTGGAGCGGTTACATGGCACCGGGCACCTGATTGCGATGTTGCTCTACGGGTCCGGCCTCCGGTTGCTGGAGTGCCTGACCTTGCGGGTGAAGGACCTCGACCTTGACCGGGGGGAGATCCGGGTGCGTCGCGGCAAGGGGGCAAGGACCGGGTCACGATGCTACCCGTGGCGATCCGGCCGGCGCTGGAGGATCAGCTGGCGCGTGTGAAGGCGCGCCACGCGCGGGACCTTGCCGATGGCGCCGGCAGTGTCGTGTTGCCCGCCGCGTTCGAGCGGAAGGCCCCGTCGTGGTCAACCGATCTGGCGTGGCAGTGGGTGTTTCCGGCGTCGCGCCGGTACCGGGACGCGGCCAGCGGTCGGGAGCGCCGGCATCACGTGCACGAGACGGTGATGCAACGTGCGATCCAGCAGGCAGTCCGCGAGGCCGGGATTGCCAAGCGCGCGACCTGCCACACCCTTCGCCACTCGTTCGCCACGCATCTGCTGGAGGACGGCTACGACATCAGAACGCTGCAGGAGTTACTGGGGCACACCGACGTGGCGACGACGATGATCTACACCCAAGTGCTGAATCGTGGTCGGCTGGGGGTTCGGAGTCCGGCGGACAGGTTGGGTGGCGGATAGGGGATATTGCAGTGATGTTTGCAGTTGGTGGGTAGGGGGCGGGGTGGGTACTGTACAGGTGAATAGAGAGTTAGGCGCTTGCCGGCAACGGTGCACTGGCGGGCAGTGTAAACCCGGTATATACTCCTTCGATGACGCATGAGATCCACGACCGGCTGACCGCGGCGACGGGGTTCGAGTGGGATGCCGGCAATCGCCCCAAGGTGCGTGCGAGGCACAAGGTCGACCCTGGCGAGTGCGAGCAGGCGTTTTTCCATGAGCCCTTTCTGGTGTCGTACGATGCGGCGCATTCCTCCGAGGAGGCCAGGTGGCGTGCCCTCGGGCGCACGGCCGCGGCGCGTCCCCTGTTCGTCGTTTTCACCATGCGCGGACCGTTGATTCGCGTCTTCGCAGCGCGGCCAATGACGCGCAAGGAACGAGTGATCTATGCCCACGCTGAAGCGCAGCACGAAGAAAGCGATCCCGCGGTTTAGGTCGGCGGCCGCCGAGCGCGCGTTCTGGACCACGGCCGACTCCGCGGAATACGTCGATTGGGCGAATGCGGTGCCGCTGCGGTTCCCGCAACTGAAGCCGACGTCCACCGCCATCTCGGTGCGTTTACCGGATGCCCTCCTCATGGACCTCAAGGTGCTCGCCAATGAACGCGACGTACCGTATCAGAGCTTGCTGAAGCTGTTCTTGGCGGAGCGCGTTGCCGTGGAGCGGCGACGAAAGCGTCCACACGCGAGCACCTAACCCGACGTTGCTGCTGTCAATGCGACCGGAGTATTGTGCACGGGCATGCGATCGGGCGGTCGCATTGCAGCAGAACGCGATTCGTTATGCGGCAAGCGGAGATCTCGAACGCGCACGATGTGATGCGCGACATGGACGTTCGCTCGACGGGTTTGGTCTGCGGTTTCGAGCAGCGCGCGGTGGGTAGCGCGACGAGCGCCTGCAGACGGATCCGGCGCTGGT
>JANNVN010000316.1:0-14005 GCA_031414435.1 Gemmatimonadaceae bacterium | reverse complement strand
TTCGCTGGAGAATCGCGGCCTGGCGCGCCGCGGGATCAGGGAACGTGTCGAGCCACTGCTGGTAGAGCGGCGTCATCACTTCGGCTGGGACGATGGCGTTGACACGGATTCCGAGGGGCAGCAGTTCGGCCGCCCATTCACGGGTCAGCGCGAGGATGGCGCCCTTTGCGGAGGCGTATCCCGACGTATTGCCTTGCCCCGTGACAGCCGTCTTGCTGGCGATGTTGAGGATCGTGCCATGCGACACCTTGAGATGTGGCAGGGCGAAGTGCGCGACATCGTAGTAGTGATGAAGATTCGTGCGTAGCGATTCGCGGTAGCGCGTCGGGTCGCCGTGCTCGAGCCCCACGCCATCGTTCACGCCAGCATTGTTGACGATGGCATCGATCCGGCCGGTGCGTTGTGCGGCTTCATTGACGGCAGCACGGCAGGCGTCAGCGTCCCGAAGATCAGCGAGGACCGTGATGCAGCCGGCGACATCCGCCGCGAGGGCCGCGATGGCACCGGCATCACGATCGATGATCACGGGGCAGGCCCCCTCGGCTGACAGCGCACGGACGATTGCCGCGCCAATACCCTTGGCGCCACCGGTCACGAGCACGATGCGTTTCTCCAGCCCGAGCTGCATTGCCCCCTCGCTTCAGTCGGTCGGTTCCGCCGATCGGTGGGTATCTGCACCCGCCGACTGCCTGCTGCCTGCCGGTTCGCAGCACAAACGTCGCGCTGTGACCTCGCGTGGCGCAACCAGTTTGCTACTTCGCGGGCCACGCGCCATTCTTGGCCGTCCGCAGAAATGCGCCTGTCATGCCGCACCCCATCGCACCGCGGCGAGCGGCGCCATGCCGGCTCCAGCCGGACTGCGTGTGCTGGCAGACGACCTTACCCGAACGGAACCGGTCCACATGAGACTTCGCCTCGTTCCCGCCTTGCTTCTGTTCTCGCTGCCGGCCGCCGCGCAGCGCTATACGCCGAGTCCGGAGAACCTGGCGTCGCGCCAATGGTTTCAGGACGCGAAGCTGGGACTTTTCATCCACTGGGGGATGGCGATCCAGCTCGGCGACGACATGTGGCCGATGCACGAGAAGCAGATCCGTATTACGGAGTACGAGCGACTCGCCCCGACATTCAACCCCACGGCGTACGACGCCCGTGCCTGGCGCGCGCGGCGAAGGCTGCCGGAATGAAGTACATCACGTTCGTGTCCAAGCACCATGATGGCTTCGCCCTCTTCGATTCGAAGGTCAGCGACTACGACATCATCGACCGCACCCCGTACACCAAGGATATCGTCCGTCAGTTGGCTGAGGCATGCAAGGAGGAGGGGCTCAAGCTGTTCCTGTACTACTCGCAGCTGGACTGGCACCATCCCGATTTCTTTCCGCGCGGAGGAACCGGACAGCATTCAGGGCGTCCGCAGTCGGGCGATTTCAACAAGTACCTCGACTACATGGACGCGCAGCTGACGGAACTGCTCACCAGCTACGGCCCGATCGGCGGCATCTGGTTTGATGGCATGTGGGATCGCCCGGACGCGGATTGGCGGCTGGACAGAACGTACGGGCTGATTCATCGCCTGCAGCCGTCGGCACTCGTCGGCTCGAACCATCACAAGCTGCCGTTCGCCGGTGAAGACTTCCAGATGTTCGAGCAGGATCTGCCTGGTGCGAACACCGCGGGATTCAACACCACGGAAATCGGATCGTTGCCGCTGGAAAGTGCAATCACCATGAACGACAGCTGGGGGTACCGGATCACCGACCGGAAGTGGAAGACCCCGCGTCGCGTGATTCGTGACATGGTCGAGGCGGCGGGCCGGAACGCGAACTACCTGCTCAACGTCGGCCCGCTGCCGAACGGAGAGTTCCCTCCGGAGGCGGTGACGATTCTGGGCGAACTTGGGAAGTGGAACGCTGAATTTGGTGAGTCCATTTCGGGCACCCGCGCTGGTCCGATCGAGCCGCGCCCGTGGGGCGTGTCCACCGCGAAGGGTGATCGCGTGTATTTGCACCTGCTCACGTGGAGCGATCGCGCACTCACCATCCCAACGTTGCCGCGCGCGATTGCGAGGGCATACCGAATGAGCGACCGTGCACCAGTGGCACTGACCACACTGCGTGAGGGTGTTGCCCTCTCGCTTCCGGCTCGGAGTGGCGATCCGGTTGACGAGGTTTACGTGCTCGAACTGCGTCCCCTGCGCTAGTGTGGTGTCCCGCAAATTCATATCAGAAGTCCCGGCTCTTTTGCCGCCTGGCCGCGTTGAAAATCCTCGCGATACCGCTGGTATCGCTGCGATTTTCGCCTCCCCAGGCGCCAAAATTCCTCGGCCCTTCTTTTGCTATCAACTTGCGGGACACCACACTAGGCCGCTGGCGTGAGGGTGTCGTCGAGTCGATACACCACCCGCGCCGCATCGCCAAAGAGGGACTCACGTTCTGATGACGTGAGCCGGTCAGACCAACGCGTGATGACGTCGACGACTGCCGCGTACTCTGCCGCGAGCATGCACACTGGCCAGTCGGACCCGAACATCAGTCGCTCGGTGCCAAAAGCCTCGGCAGCGGCATCAAGGTAGGGATCGAGCTGCGCAGGACGCCAGGTGTGCCAGTTTGCTTCCGTGACCAGACCGCTCAGTTTGCAGCTGACATTCGTGTGCCGAGCCAACGCAGTCAGGCCAGTGCGCCACCCGTCAATCTCTCCGCTGGCGATGGCCGGCTTCGCGCAGTGATCGAGGATGAACCGCACCCCCGGGCAGCGTGCGACGAGAGACTCAGCGGCCGCGAGCTGTCGTGGATAGATCAGAATGTCATACGTGAACCCAGCTTCGCCGAGGTGCTGAATACCCGAAACCACTTCAGGCCTCGCAAGGAAGTCATCTGGCTCACCTTGCGCGATATGGCGGAACCCCTTGAGCCGCGAGTTGCCGTTCCAGCGTGCGAGACGTGCCGCGAGATCCGGTGCACGGAGCTCGACCCACCCCACGACGCCGCTGATGATCTGGTGATCTGCCGCGAGTGAGAGCAGAAAATCCGTCTCCGCTTCTGACTGGCTGGCCTGCACGGCAACGACGGCATCCATGCCAGCTGCCGCGAGCAGGGGCATGGCATCCGCGGGCAGGAAGTCGCGCTGCAGGACCCGCATGTCGGGCGTGATCCAGCTGTCGCGCGCCGGATCGAAGCGCCAGTAGTGTTGGTGTGCGTCGATCCGCACGCGTCAGGCCTCGTGACGACGTTCCCAGGCGAACACGCGCTGCCGTGACGTCCCCAGTCCATCGATCGACAGCTCGACCAGATCACCATGCGACAGAAACCGCGGTGGCGTGAAGCCCAGTCCGACGCCAGCCGGTGTGCCGGTGGAAATCACATCGCCCGGCAGCAGTGTCATGAATTGCGAGATGTAGCTCACCAGATGCGCGACACCGAACACCAGTTCTGCCGTGCTGCTCTGCTGCACCCGTTCACCATTCACGTCGAGCCACATCGAGAGGGATTGCGGATCCCCGATCTCGTCTGGCGTGGCCATCCATGGGCCCAGCGGCGCGAAGGTGTCCCAGCTCTTTCCCTTGAACCATTGCCCACCACGCTCCAGCTGCATCGCACGCTCCGAGTAGTCGTTGTGCAGAGCGTAACCCGCGACGTGCGACACTGCGTCGGCCTCGTTCACGAGTGTGGCGCGGCGACCGATGACAACGGCGAGTTCAACTTCCCAGTCGGTCTTGGTCGAGCCTGGGGGCATACAGAGCGCGTCGAACGGCCCCGCCAGCGATGATGTCGCCTTGGTAAACAGAATCGGCTCCGCCGGGAGCTTGGCACCGGTTTCCCGCGCGTGGTCACGGTAGTTGAGGCCAATGCACACGATCTTCGACGGTCGCGCGACGCACGACGCCCAGCGGACGTCATCCGCCACAAGCGGCAATCTCGCCTGATGTTCAGAGACCCACGCCGTCAGGCGCGAGATGCCATCACTCCCGAAGAATCGCTCATCCCAGTCTTCGCCGAACGCGGAGGCATCACGCCGCGCACCGGATGGATCAAGGATGCCGGGGTGCTCGTGGCCAGTCTGGCCGAATCGGATCAGTCGCATCTGGTCACCCGTGCAGTCGAAGGAAGCCGCCGTCGATCGGATAGTCGGTGCCGGTAATGAATGCCGCTTCGTCACTGGCCAGGTAGCGGGCCAGCGACGCCACTTCATCCGGGCGACCCATCCGGCCGACGGGTTGTGTTGCCGCGAGTTTGGCGAAGATCTCCGCCTCGCGGCCAGGATAGGTCCGCGCGAGGAACCCGTCGACGAACGGTGTGTGCACGCGGCCAGGCGAGATGCTGTTGCAGCGCACGCCGCGCTCGACGTAGTCTCGCGCCACTGAAAACGTCATCGACATCACCGCGCCCTTGGTCATCGAATACGCAAAGCGATCGGCCAGCCCCGCTGACCCGGCGATCGAAGCGATGTTGAGAATCACACCGCGCCCGCGGGATGCCATTCCACCGACCACCGCACGTGTACAGAGAAAGAGTCCCTGCACGTTGACGCGGAAGAGGCGCTCGAACTCGTCCAGTGATGTGGACTCGACGTTGCCGATGTGCGACACACCAGCGTTGTTGACGAGAATGTCGATCCCGTGCTCCGCCTCGATGCTGGCGAACGTGGAACGGACTGATGCCTCGTCGCTGACGTCGCAGACATGCGGCGAAGCCATCACCCCCAGCTCCGCTGCGGCGGCAGCCACCGCGTCGCCATCACGATCGATGCAGTGAACCCGCGCGCCGGCGCGCAGAAACTCGGCGGCGATCGCGCGACCGATTCCGCTCGCGGCGCCCGTCACGGCTGCGATGCGATCGGTGAGCATGAACGTCTCGCTCACAGCGATACCCCCCGTTTCCACGGAATGAAATCCCATTGCCCGAGGCGTTCAGCCGCGGTGATGACGCGTCCGCTGGCCGTCTCGATGACAAGATCGAGGATCTGTTCGCCGATCGTCTCCAGCGTTGCCTCGCCCGAGACCACGGCACCACAGTCGAAATCGACCGTGTCGGGCATGCGTCGCGCCAGTGCCGTGTTCGTCGCCAGCTTGAGCACCGGCGTCACGGGATTCCCGGTCGGCGTCCCCAACCCTGTCGTGAACAGGATCACCGTCGCTCCCGCCGCTGTCTGTGCGGTGGTGCACTCGACGTCGTTGCCCGGTGTGCAGAGCAGATTCAACCCCGGCACTGTGGCCCGCTGCGGATAGTCGAGCACATCGGTGACGGGCGCCGTACCTCCTTTTCGCGCGGCGCCAGCGGATTTCATTGCGTCGGTCAACAGGCCGTCGCGGATGTTGCCTGGTGATGGATTCATCTCGAATCCCGAACCGACCGCGTGCGCCTGTGCGTCATACGTGTGCATGAGGTCTGCAAATCGGATCGCCAGCTCCGGCCTGACGCAGCGCTCGATCAGATCCTGTTCTGAGCCCAGCAGCTCCGGAAACTCTGCGAGTAGCGTGGTGCCACCCAGTGCGCTCAGCAGATCAGAGGTCTGTCCGATTCCGGGGTTCGCCGAAATTCCCGAAAACCCGTCAGAGCCGCCGCACTTGAGGCCAACGGACAGCGCGGAAAGCGGCGCCGGTGCGCGAGTGGCGCGATTGGCTTCGACCAAGCCACCAAAGGTGTCACGGATGGCCGCGCTCATCAGCGCCTCCTCGGTGCCCATTCGCTGCTGCTCGAACACGAACAGCGGCTTGCAGAAGCCCGGGTCGCGCCGCGCGATCTCCTCCTGCAGGATCTCGATCTGCGCGTGCTGACAGCCGAGCGAGAGCACCGTGGCGCCGGCCACATTCGGGTGCACGAGGTAGCCCGCGAGGAGGCCGCAGAGCGTCTGCGTATCCTGCCTGGTGCCGCCACATCCCCCTTCGTGCGTAAGGAAGCGAACTCCGTCGAGGTTCGGCAAGAGCTGTCGCGCCATCGCGGCGGGCGCGACCGAGTCGGGCCATGGCGCATCCATCGGTTCGCCATGCTGGTAGCGGCGCGCCATTTCGCGGACAGCCAGACGGTGGTTCTCCGGCGCGCCGTATCCCAGCTCACGGTCGAACGCTTCCTGCATCGCGCGAACATTCCGGTTTTCGCAGAACACCAGCGGAAGCACCAGCCAGATATTGCGTGTTCCCACGCGACCGTCGGCGCGGTGGTAGCCGTCGAACGTACGGCCCGCGAACCGCGACACATCAGGGGTGCGCCAGCTGCGTGCGACTGGCGCGGAGAGATCGATCGGGTTCGCGTCGTTGCGCACGTTGGCGGTGGTCAGTGCGGCACCACGCGGAATTGGCTGCGATGCGCGTCCCACCAGCACGCCGTACATCCGGATCGGGTCACCGATGGCGAGGTCGTGGAGCGCAGCCTTGTGCTTCGACGGGACACGAGTGACGAGCGTCAGGCTGTCCGCGCGGTCGATCACCGTCTGACCAGCTGGCAGATCAGCCAGGGCCACGACGACGTTGTCGTCTGGGTGGATGCGGAGGACCTGTTGCGGCATCACGACACGGAGTTCGGGTCGGGGACGACTGACGAGCGCGAGAATCTAGCCCTCGCCGACTGCAACGCCACCCAACGCCACCCAACGCCACCAAACGCCACCCAACACCTACCGACGCCCCGGCTCCAGATGCTTGCCGAAGTACTCCAGCATCCGATTGAATGCGAACCGCGTCTGGTACAGCCCCTCCGTGTCCCAGCCGTGCTGCGCGTCCGGCAGCGACAACAGTTCAACGTCGCGACCCATCTGCATCAGAACCTGCGTGAGCCAGACCGAGTCCTTTTAGAGCACAACCACGTCGCGCATGCCGTGGATCAGCAAGAGATGATCCCGGAGCCCCGCCGCCTTGGTGTGTGACGACGCCTTCGCATACTCGGCCATTTGCTCCTGCGGCCGCATCATCACGCGCTGCTCACCCGTGAGCGCATGCCAGACGTTGGTGGCCGGCGCCCCCGCGATCCCGGCCTTGTACACGCCCGGCTTCGTGAACAGCGACATCGTCGTCAGCACGCCGATGGCAACGGGCCCAATGCACCGTCGGCACAGGTTGGCACGTTGACGATGCCGGTTGGCACGGTCTTCACTGGCACCGTTCGTTTCGAGAATCGCCTCGTGGCGCCGATCGAGAACATCACCGATGAGGTCCGGACGGAAGGCAATGAACACCGCGTCTTCTACACCGTGACCGGTGCCGGCGTGACGGTGAATACCACCGATCTCGATACCGGTGGCCGTCCTTTGGGCCTGACGTTCACTGCGACGGCACCAACCGGCACGACTGCTGGAACGCGTACGCTTCGCGTGGTGCTGTGCCACTACGACACCACTCCGAAGCCTGCCGTCGCGTCGTCGTGTACGGTTGACACGGACATCGACGTGTCATTTACGCTGACGGTGCCCTGAAGAATACCGATGTCGGGGGCGCGTTTATCGCGCCCCCGGCCTCGACGCTCAGTTTGGCCCGACGGCGTGCGAAGGCGTCACGGGCGTGATGCGACCGGCAGGGCTCAGGAGTCCGCGGGCTGCCGCCACCGCCTCTGCAGTCCCTGCCAGCACAAGCACATCGCCAGGCGCGAGGATCGTGGAGCCCTCGGGGATACCCTCGACCGCATGCCCGTCCGCATGGGTGATCGACAGCACCATGGCACCAGTTCGTCCGCGAAGATCGAGGCCACGCAATGTCTGGCCAGCGGCCGGGCTGTCGGCACGCAGCACCGCCGCGGTCGGGTTACCGAGACCGGGGAGCATGGCGCTCACACGCTCAACGGTGGTGGTTAGCTCAGCTGGTGGATAGGACACGCGATCGTGCTGCTGCAACGCCATCCCGAACACATCGGCCCCGGCTGTGGCATGCCCGTAGAGATTGCGCGTGCTGTTCCAGAGCGCGGCGCCGAGTATCAGACTCAGGAGCGCAAAGATGGCGATGGCGGGCACGCGTGGCGTGAAAAATTGTATGCAGAGGAAGATTGGCGACGACGCCGCGAGCATGATCGCGAAATGCAGCGACGCAATCAGGGCGGCGCGTGGCACGGCGGCCCGATCAAGACCTTTCGCGGGCGTTGGGAGTGCGCGTTGTGCGAGCAGGCTCGCGAGCGTTCGCGTCGAGCGCGTGAGTGCCGTCAGCAGCGGTAACGCAAAGGCCGCGACCGCCCCCAGGACCACAACCTGCGCAACCCGTGGCGACCATGTGGAGGTGGAGATGATCCAGTCGCGCACAACGGGGAACTCGATACCGCTGGCGACGACGACAAACACCAGCCCGGCCAGCTCGACCAGCACCAGTCGAACCTGTCGCCCCACGATCCCCTGTGCGCTGCCCTCCGGCGATGGTGCACGGAGTCGCTCGATCCACGAGCTGTACAGCACCGCGTACATCTGCAGTGGGCGCGGCATTTCGCGATCCACCCACGTGGCCACACGCTCAGCGCGGGTAATCAGGAGCGGCGTCGTCAGCGTTGTGATCGCAGAGACGGCAACCGCCACCGGGTACAGAAACGGACGGATTGCGCCAGTGGCGAGTCCGAGACTGGCAAGAATGAAGGAGAACTCGCCAATCTGGCCCAGGCTCAAGCCGGCGCGCACGGCATTTCGGACGCCGTGGCCGGCTGCGAATACGCCGAGGCTGACGGCCAGGACTTTGCCTGCAACTACCGTGATACAGAGCAGCAGAATGGTCAGCCATTCGGCGGCCAGGACGCGCGGGTCGAGCAGCATCCCGACGGACACGAAGAAGATGGCGAGGAAGACATCTCGCAGGCTCTCGATCCGATGCTCCACGAACTCGCCGTGCCCCGACTCGGCCACCAGCGACCCCGCGATGAAGGCACCGAGCGCCACGGAGTATCCGAACTTCAGCGCCAGCAGCGCCGAGGCGAATGCCACGGCGACCGCTGGAATGGTCACCATCTCGCGCCGCCCAATGCGCACCACGTATTGGATGGTCCTCGGGAGCAGCACCATGCCGAGTCCCGTGAGCAGCGCCAGAAAGACAGCCAGACGCAAGGCAGTTCGGGCTGCGGCCTCGAAGGTCACGCTGCCTTGTGCCGCCGCCGCCGACAGTAGCGCGATGAGCAGGATGGCGACCAGATCCTCGATGATGAGGATGCCGAAGACCAGTTCCCGCAGACGACCGGTGATGCCCAGGTCACTGAACGAGCGCGCAATGATGGTCGTCGATGAGATAGAGAGCATCGCGGCCAGAAAGAGCGACTCGAACTGCGTCCAGCCGGCAAGGGTGCCGAAGGCGTAGCCGACGCCGAACATCACCGTCGTCTCGGCGAGTGCGGATGGACCGACATCGGCCGCGACACTCTTCACTCGCCGCAGCCGAAACTCGAGACCCAGCGAGAACATGAGCAGGATCACGCCCAGCTCTGAGAGCGCGATGATGGTCTTGGTGTCGGCCCCCAGCGGGAACGGCAGGTACGGCCCGACCAGCATGCCGGCGGCCAAGTAGCCGAAGACGAGCGGCAACCGCAGCCGATGCGCGATGATGGCGGTAAGGCCAGCCACGCACAGGACGAGCGCCAGATTCTCGAGAAACGCGTGCCCGTCCATGATGGCTAAGGCTATTCCACACAGCGCGGTCAGCGCAACAGAGAGTCTGACGCCGGTGTTTGCTGACCGTCGTGACACTGCGCCGAAATTACTTCGTACGGTTCAGAAGCGCCGAATCTGAAACACATGAAGCACCGAGACTTCGTGCATCATCACCCCGGGGCGCCTGCCTTACAGCAGGACCACGATCCCCACGCACATCGCCAGCATCAGGACGGCGGGCACTGATCGGAGCGCGGGATCCTTCACCCTCATATGCATCAGCAGCGCTCCGACCATCAACCCGGCCACGACCGTCGCCGCCGCTCGTGCCGGCATCGGCATCCAGACCGCCGCGAGCAGGATCACTCCGGCGAGTACCTTGAGTGTCCCGACGACGTAGAACGCCGCCGCCGGCAACCCGTAGGCGTCAAATTCCTGGCGCAGCGTCTTTGCCGAGCCGCCCCTGTATGCGGTGGAGGAACGCGCTCGAAGCAACCACACGTTGAGCAGGCCAAGTCCCACAATGACTTCGAGAATGCGAGCGAGCGTATTCATCGACATGGGTCATGCCTCCGTTGGTGCGATCGAGTCCGAACTGATCACGGGCCGGTCGTCGCCGACCGCACATGACACTCCTGTATCTAGTGGCAAACGCGCTATCGGTCACCGTGTTCCTTTCGTTCGGCCTCTGGTGCGTGTTTGCGGGAGGGATGCGGGAGGATTTCGAGCGATTCGGAATGAGCCGGCTGCGCATTCTCACCGGCGTTCTCGAAGTGTCGGGCGCGCTTGGCCTCATTGCCGGGTACTTCATCGCGGAGTTGGCGGTGCTGAGTGGTGTTGGGCTCGCGTTGCTGATGGCGGTCGGCTTGCTCACGCGCCTGCGTCAGCGCGATACGATGGAGCAGATGCTGCCGGCGGCCGCGCTCATTCTGGTGAACATGTTCATTGCATGGTTCGCGTCGACGACGGTGGCGTAGCGCCGCATGCTCTGCCGAGGTCGCTTCGCATGACGGTGGTGCAGTTGTCGGGCTCCGGCGCCGCTGCATCCCCCGGGGCACGGGCTCGTCGGCCAGCGGCAGGCGTTCCGCGACCAGACGCTCGCCTTCCACAAGCAGTGGCAAGACTATTTCATCGGTCGTCAGATCCGGCAGCAGAAGCTGACGGCGGCCGACGTCGCGTCGGTGCCGCAGTTCACGTACCGCGAAGAGGCGGCTGGCGCGGTGCGCGGGCGCGTGTTGACGGCGCTGCTGTGGCTTCTGGTGCCGGCCGTGGCGCTCTGGGCGCTTGGGTTCACGCGATTGCGGCGGTATAGCGCCGCCACGTCGAGGACAGATGATGCTGGTACTGGGACGCCGGTCAGGAGAGTGGAAGGTGGTGTCGTATCGGTATCTCGACATTCACGCTACCACGCTGCGGTGAGGCGAACGCGCGCGATCACGTGATGCTCTCTGCGTCGTTTTGATGACGAGGTCGGTGGTTGGAACTGCAATCGTGTGGCATGCCTCGGTTCCTCACCCCTTGCCAGACCACACGCTACGCGAGCACACTATGCGTATGTCCGTCACTCGCCGCTGGACGACAACCGATGTGCGAGCGCTCATGCGCGACGATCGCCCGTGGCCGCGCTACGAGCTCATCGATGGTGAGCTGATCGTGACGCCTGCACCGCGTGGCCCGCATCAGACGGCCGCATTCGAGCTGGGTGTCGTCCTCCACAACTGCCTCGAGCGAGAGGCGGTCGGATTTGTGCTCCTGTCGCCATCCGATCTCGAGTTGAAAGCCGGCACAATTGCTCAGCCGGATGTCTTCGTGGTTCCGTTTGGAGCCGGTATCGCGGTCGAAGAGCCAACATGGGCTGTTATCCATGCATTGTTGCTCGCTGTTGAAGTGCTCTCCCCGAACTCCCTGCGTACCGATCGCGTGGTGAAACGCGACTTCTACCTCGCCAACGGCGTCGCAGAGTATTGGATCGTCGATGTTGATGAGCGGATAATCGAGCGCTGGACCCCCGCGCAAGAGACGCCGGAATTGTGTCGAGGCAGTATGACGTGGGCGCCGGATGATCGCCGCAAACCCCCGCTGATCGATCTCAACGCGCTGTTCGATCGCATCGCGGACAAGTGGCGTCGACTGCAGCAAGATGTGAGAGCACCCGGGTAGCGCTGGCTGTTGGCGCGAATCAGACCCGCAGTCTGGTAGACACCTATGCTGCTTCGCTATCTGTTGACTGTCCAGCGCTCGCCGCCGTGAACGGTGAATGGCCGAATGCCAACTCTTCCCAGACCGCCGAGAGCTCCGGGACTGGTGAGAGCGATGCCGCGTGTGCCGCGGTGCATCGTGAAGCGCTGCCTGTCGATGCGCTGGCCCAAGCGTGCTGATCGCCGAACGCTCGTATGCGATGAGTGTCAGCGCGATGCTGCGGACGGTATTCGTCGCAAACGCGACGCGTGCCTGTTGATACCGGCCGAGATGGCGTCGGGTCAGGATGTGTGGGCGCAGCTGCCCGATCCGTTCCCGGAGTGGGCGGTGGAAAGTGTGGAGGACGATGTCGAAGCCGACGACGTCGATGATGCCCGCGCAGCCTCGCACAGTCACCGCGCGTGAGCGATGACTGTGCGAGCGTCAGTGCGAGTCCGGCAGTGAGCGCTACCTCGGCTCGATAGCCCAGCGGCGGGCTGCCACGGACACCTCGCCAGTCACCCGCCTGTCGCGCAGTTGCAGGCGCAGCGGATAGAGTCCCCACGGCGTTACCATCGCGTAGACGCCTTGGCGTATCGCGCGCACGGGCAGTCGCGCCACGCCAACCTGGTCCTTGTCCAGCAACAGACGAAAGGGCTCCGGCACCGAGATGGAGCCAGTGTCCCCCGCGATGCTCCACGTACCGTTGGCCGGCGCTCCTGCAAACGTGCCGGTGTAGTCTCCTGCAACCGCGAGTGTTTTCGGAGTGTGATCGGCGTGGAAGAGCGCTTCGGCGAGCACGGTCGCGGTTTCCTCGATTGACGCGACCCATTGCACGTTGGTCATCACTGCAATCGATGTGCGTTCATCCCGGAACATCAGGACCACATCGCGCGCACCATCGTTCGAGCCCGCGTGATGCGCAATCCGTCGCCCACGCCAATCCGTCCCCACGCGCCAGCCGAAGCCGACGCCGACGGGCGCGCCATCGCGCGTGAGCTGTTCGCGAAAGGCGATCTGCACGACGCTGTCCGGCAGGAGTCCATTCACGTATCCACGTGTCAGCCGTACCAGATCTGCCGGTGTACTTTGCAGACCTGCGCCGGCCCAGCTGTAGCTGTACTCGCGATGTTGGGGCACATGTCGCAGCTGCCCATTGACGCGCTCGTAGATCTTGGTACGATGAGAAGTCGGGCGTTCGCGGCGATCCGGCCCGGTGGACGGCATGTCGAGCGGCCCGGTCACCTCAGTGGAGATGAGCTCGAGAATACTCTTCGACGCTGCCACCTCCATCATCGCGGAGAGCAGCGTGAAGCCATGCGTGGAGTAGTTGTATCGCTCACCGGGTACCCCGACTCGCGGCGCGGTGGCAAACACGTCGAGTGCGGTTGACGCGCGGTCGTAGCGCTCAGTAGGTGCGCTAGACCCAGGACCGTAGTGTGGCAATCCGGACAGATGCGCGGCGAGCCGACGAGGCGTAATCCCCCCGGTTGAATCGGGGAACGCCGGAAGCAGCTGGCGCACCGGCGCGTCGAAGTCCAGCACGCCGCGCGCGTGGAGGCGGAGTGCCGCCGTTGCCGTGATCACCTTGGAGACGGACGCAGCGTTGAACTGCGTGGCGGAGTCGACGGGTACGCCAGCCGCCAGATCCCGCATCCCGAATCCGCGTGCGTAGACGACGCGCTCGTCGCGCATCGCAGCCACGCTCAACCCCGGCAGCCCGGCCGTGACGCGAAGTACCTCGGCGAGTTCTGTCACGAGCACGCTGTCCATCGGCCCGGAGCCTGAAACAGGCAGTTCTCCGAGTCCGTCTTCCTTGCGCAGCGAGTGGAGTGCTGACGCGCCCCGGTCGAACGGCCACGGGGGGGTGCGTTGGTGAACCGATGATTCCGGCACGAGAAGCAAGAAGGCAACGGCGCCTGGCAGAGCCATGAAACGGTACATTGAGACGGGTCTGAAGTGAGTGATGGGGCGTCGACGTCACTGGGGTTGTGCCGACGCGAGCGGGGCTCGCTCACTGTACGCCGCTGGTCTCATGAACGGACAGGATTTTTCGGTGATGCAACGCAACACATGGTGAACGTGAGTGATTCCCCGAGCCCTGCGCTGCCAGCAATCGCGGTCGATCGGCTGAACCGCGTCTTGATTGGCCCAGAGGGGACGCGCGTCGAGCTCCCGTACCTGAGCGTCCGCCTGCTCGAAGCGCTCGCCGCGTCGAGTCCGGGCTTCGTCAGCAGCGACGCCTTACTTGGCCGCGTCTGGCCTGACACGCACATCGGTCCAGACG
>JANNVN010000315.1:0-1529 GCA_031414435.1 Gemmatimonadaceae bacterium | reverse complement strand
GCCCGCGTAGCTGGCGGACCAAACTCCAGCCGGCGGCCGAGACCTCGGCCGCCACCGTACGCTAACCCAGTCGCAGCGCGCCGGTCTGGTGGCCGGTTTTGAAGTGTCGATCAGTGGCCGGATTTGAGGTGTCCACCGAGGAACCAGTCGGTGATGTACGCCACCTTCGCGATGTGGTGACTGGGCCGGTCACGCGCGGCGATCAATCGACGCAGCCGCCAGAATGATCTGACTCATGGCCGCAAGCGTCGCCAGGGGCTCAGTGCGTGGCTGATCCCCCCTGATCGCGCCACTCACGCGGCGAGGATCCGCCGCCGGTCTGCCCACCGCTGCCGTGCAGCGCTCGCACAGCCGGCTGCGTAGTCGCTACGCACGGCGCCTCCTAGGTTTCCGCGACGCCGATGTCCCGCCCGCGTCGCTACACCCTCTCTGCTCCTCCGGAACACCCGCATGGCGCTCTTGCGCGGCTCTGCCGTCCCCGATCATACGCCGCGGCTAGCCCGCGTTCTGGCAACGCTCACCATCTGGTCACTGGCGTTCGTCCCAGCGCTTGCGCAGGCGCAGGCCCCGGTCCGCCTCGATGCTGCCCGCGCCGACTCCTTCGCCCGCGCCGCCCGCGCCCGCCCGCTCCCGGAAGCGCGCGCCCTGAAAATCACCACGCCGCCGCAGATCGATGGCCGGCTGGACGAACCGATGTGGCAGCAGGCGACACCGATCACCGACTTCCTGCAGCGAGAGCTGAACGAAGGGGTACCGGCCACGGAACGCACGGACGTGCGACTGGCCACTGATGGACAGTCGCTCTACATCGCGGCGCGCATGTACGACCGCGAGCCGAGCCAGATCGTGCCCGGCGAGAAGATCCGTGATGTCACGCTCTCCAACAGCGATCACATTGCGCTGATCTTCGACACCTATCACGATCGGCAGAATGGCTTCGTCTTCGCCACCACGCCGGCGGGGGTGGAATACGACGGACAGGTGATCCGGGAGGGTGAGGGAGGTGGCGCTGCCGTCGCGGGACAGAATCGCGCGCTGGCTGGCGGGTTGGGCGGCTTCAACGTCAACTGGGACGCAAGCTGGACGGTCGCCACGACGATCGATTCACTCGGCTGGACGGCCGAGTTCCGGATTCCGTTCTCCACGCTCCGGTATCAGGCGGGACGGACGGAGCAGACGTGGGGATTCAACATCACCCGCTCGATCCGGCGCAAGAACGAAGAGCTGTACTGGTCGTTCATCCCGCGCCAGTTCAATCTTTATCGACTCTCCCTCGCCGGCACGCTCGACAAGCTGACTGTTCCCGCGCGACGCATCCAGACGTTCACGCCATACGTGCTTGGTGCGGCGCAAACCACGTTTCCGGCCACCGGATCACGCACCACGACGCCGCTGGAGGTGGGTGGAGAAATCAAGTACGGCGTGACACCTGCGCTGACGCTCGATCTGACGTACAACACCGACTTCGCCCAGGTTGAGGTGGACGACCAGCGCGTGAACCTGACGCGATTCCCCATCTTCTTCCCCGA
>JANNVN010000314.1:0-12487 GCA_031414435.1 Gemmatimonadaceae bacterium | reverse complement strand
GCTGGTCGTTGTTGTCGATGAAATCGCGGAACTCAGACCCCGATGTCCGCGAGGCATCGCCGCCGGTAATCATGATCTCGGTGCGGTCGCTGATGCGGATTCCGATGTCGATCTGATAGCCCGTCGCGGCGAAGTCGTTGGCGGAGAGGGTGAGATTCTTCCGCGCGAAATCGAAAATCTCGCCATTGCCGAAGGGGCGGTCGTAGCCGCCACGGACGGTGAGGCTGACAACAGGCCGGCGGAAGGCGAAGCCGTCACCGACCGCACCGGCGGGTTGCGCAAACACGGTCAACGGCGACGCTGCCAGCGCCAACAGCAGCCACCAGTGTGCCGCAGAAAAGCTGGCCGACCTCGTCGCGCAGGCGACGTTCCGGCGGGCGTGGGTTGAGGAGGATGGCCGCATGCGACGCTCCGGTGAAAGCGAGGGGTGACCTGCCAGAGCTCTGATACCCAAAAGACGAGGATTGGCGCCACCGGGGTTCCGCGTGCCAATTGCGTCGGTTTCCGTGGATACGATCCGAGTCATGGCACCCTCAGAGGAGGGAGGATCACTCCGAAGGGTGGCTCAAAGGCCGGGTCGAGCTTCCAGCCGTCGGACGTGAGGCTCCATCCGGGAGGTGGACGCGTTGTGCGCTCCGGCGGCGTGAACGCCGGCCCTGAGGACGCAGTGCGAAGCCTGACGGCGCGAGCCTTTTTTGCGCGCGCGTGACGCGGGAGCCCATCTTCTGCGTGCATGGCGAAGAGTTCGCGGTGCGACCGACGCAGCATCATGTCGATCACACCTTCTGGCACGGCGACGTCGCGCAAGGTGCGCACAGCCTCAGGCGTCAGGCTGTACACATGCCCGCGATCGGACAGCCACGTTTCAACCACGACCGCGTCGAGTGCCTTGGCGGCGTCGGCGACGTCCGCAACGCTGACGAAGGCGGTGCTGTTGATTCGTGCGGCGCGGGTCTCACCGTCATCGCGCGGGGGGAGTCGGCTGAGAAGTTCGTCCGGAAGCCCGGGTGTTTCAGCGAGCGCGGAGTATGTCATCATGCGCAGCGCACCAGCGTGCTCGGAGCGCGCATTGTCAAACCGGGAGAATGAATTCAGACCGCTCATGGCGATCATGCCGGTTGACACCTGCGTCAGACCGGTGGGGCAGACGTACTCGGTGCGTATATACAAGCGACGCTCGTCAAGTGACCACCTGACGCTGTCCCATCCGGTGCAGTCCGCGCGCGTGCGGAAGGCGCGTTGACCGCTCGCCGTGATCGTCGTGCGACTCGTGATGGAGTCGTGCACGACTGAAATCATCTCGACCGTCTCGGAGTCGCGCGTGGGCACAATGCACAGATCCGCGCCGCGGACCGCTTCGGTGTACGAGGCCCAGCACCCGATGTAGGCACGCCAGCGCCCATCAATTCGAACGGTCGTGTCTTGTTGCGCCGCGAGCCGCTGCGAGGACGCCAGCAGCGAGGCAGCGAGGGCGATGCCAACACCGGGACCGCGGAATCTGGTGCGCGCGCTGCGCCACACCCCCAATCCGGGGCGATGGCTCTTCGAAGCGTTGAACACTCTGCTTCTCCTGCGCAAGCGCGGTAGGCGACCTGCTGGATAGTATCGTCAGGTCACCAGCTTCCACAAGGAGTGCGAGGACTGGAAACCGCCCAGCCACGACGTGCGGCCCGATCCTACATCTGGAAGAACCGTCCTCGGCCGGGCGCCACTGCCTGAGGCGTAAATCCTGGGGCTGGAGAGGTCCTCCTTGGCTACCGGCCACGCTTCGCGGCCCAGCCTCGCGGGTGGGTGGGATCTTTCTCGGCCACCTGCCAAGACCCGTAGCTCACGCGTCGCGACTGAAGGCGTCGGTGTCAGCCTTCGGCCACCGTTCCCGGTTCGTCTGGCGGCGTGGCAGGAGCCGGAGGCGCGGCCACTGGTGGACCGCGCTCCCGACCCTCGCGCTGGAGTGTCTTGCGCAGCACGAACTCGATCTGCGCATTCAGACTGCGCAGATCGTCGTTCGCCCAGCGCTGCATGGCCTCCAGCAGCGCCGGGTCGACTCGTAACAGGAACGACTTCCGCTCCGACACGGTGGGCAGGCCTACTGGTAGATCGTGCCGGTGTTGAGCACAGGCTGCGCACTGCGTTCACCGCAGAGCACCACCAGCAGGTTGCTGACCATCGCCGCCCGGCGATCAGGATCGAGCTTGGCCATGCCGCGCTCCTCCACCATCGACAGGGCCATGTCCACCATGCCCACGGCGCCTTCGACGATCTTCGTGCGCGCGGCGATCATCGCCGACGCCTGCTGGCGTTGCAACATCACGCCGGCAATCTCCGGTGCGTAAGCGAGGTGGCTCACCCGGCTTTCGATCACCTCCACGCCCGCCTTCACAAACCGCTCCGTCAGCTGCACGCTCAACTCGGTGGCGATTTCTTCAGGATTCACGGACAGGGAGAGCTCGCCATCGGCGTGCGCGTCATACGGATACTTCATCGCCAGCGAGCGCAATGCCGACTCACTCTGTGTCGTCACATAGGTCTCGACGTTGTCCACTTCGAAGAGCGCTTCGGCACTGTCGACAACGCGCCAGACGACGATTGCGGCAATCTCGACGGGGTTGGAATGCTTGTCGTTCACCTTGAGGCGCGTCGTTTCGAAGTTCCGCGCCCGCAGCGTGATCTTCTTCTTGGTAAAGAACGGGTTGGCGAAGAACAGCCCCTGCTGCCGAACGGTGCCCTTGTAGGTGCCGAAAAGCTGCAGCACCTTCGCTTCGTTCGGCTCGACGGTGAAGAGGCCGGCGCACATCACGAGCAGGATGAGAAGCAGCAGTGCCCCCACCAGTGCCGGGCCGAGCGAGCGACCGGACAACCCCTGAAAAATCAGCCAAGCACAGCCGAGTCCGCCAGCGATGATACCGAAGAGGACGGGGAGACCGGGCGCCGCCCGGCGAATGAACTCGCGAGTCATTTGATCGATTCCTGGGTGAAAGTGACATCTAAGTGATATCACTTTGCTATACGGTATCGCCAGCCCGCGGTTTCGGTCCTCGGTCAAGCAGAAGCCGCGCCGACCTCAGGCCTCTGGCCGCAGGAGACCGTTGACCAACAGGTCTTCCCGCAAGGTCGTCCCCGGTACCGTCGGTCGGCGGAAGTACCACCACTGCCATTCCGGGCGCCAACGGTTGGTGCGCGCGATCTCCTCGCCCCACAGGCACGGGCTGGTCTCCGTCACGGAATGGAAGCGACCGTCCGAGTCGTCGAGTCGGGCGGCCGCGGCACGGCGCTCGCGCGGACCCGCCGCCGCCAGAGCGCCGGCGAGGATGTCCCGGAGATCCATGTCGTTGAGCCACTCGTCCAGTGAGGCATCCCGGCCGCGCTCGACGGCGGCGACGATCGTCGCCCAGTGTTCGAGCAAGCCGCTCAAACCCCGTCGTACCACCAGCGGCGAGCACCCACGGCTGGTGAGATAGGTGTGGACTGCGTCATGATCTGTGGTCATGGCCCCCCTCCCGGCGTTCGCGACGCCTGTCGGCGGAAGTACGATTCGCCATCGTTGGGTCGGAAAAACGTGCGGATCGTGCCATCGCGATTGAAGGCCAGAAATCCTCCCGTCGCGCGATCGAATCGGGTGACCACCCCATCACGACGTCGGACCTCCAGCACGTCGCCGCCAACCGGCGCGTCGCGCAACGTCTGCGCCGCGACGAGATATGCTTCGATACTGAGCCCTGGAAACTCTTCGCCGTGCTTTTCGAAATGTTCGACGAGTCGTTGCCGCGATACGAAGCCTATGGAGGCGTTGCGCCCTTCGGCCGACCGGTCACGCGAGCCAGTGACGGCTGGTGCGCTGCCAGTCGCGTCCGTGTTGCGGTCCGGCGCCGCTCGACCCTGCGGCGCAGATTGCGCCCCTGTATCGCGCACCGCCGGTGTTCGCGCAGGAGCGCGTGAGATCCTGCTCGCAAGAATCGCCGTGACCAGCGCGATGATGACGCCGAGCGGAATACCGGAACGGGTGCGGCGGCGAACTGCAGTCATGCGCGGCAGCGAGGCGGAGGGTCGTCCCGTCTCAAGCGACGGGCAGCTTTCCGACTGTGCTGCCGAAATGCGTGCTGCGCAAGCGCAACGCGTGGGGACGCACGAGGCCCACGGGCTATCGACGCCTGAGCGTCAGACCGGCTGGACCCCAGGCGGCCGTGTCGAACTGAACCAGACCCAGTGAGTTCCCACGGATTGCCATGAGCAGGGACGTCGGCCGGCTGGCGCTGCTTCCGCCCCGAACCACGACCCTGACGAGCGAGTCGGCGCCATCCCACGTGCCGCGCTCGACGACGATCGGCTTCCCCGACGCCTGGCTGGTGAACTCGGCAAGGCCACCCGATTCGATGCGTAGCGCATAGACTGCGGCGCCACTGGCTTCGCCGAGCGAATCGCTGCGCCAGAGCCCGACGACCGAGTCCTGAGGCAGGCGTGGCTTCTTGTCCTGGAGACTGCACGCCGAGAGCGCGATGGCGGCAGCGGCGACGGAAAACAGCGTACGAAGATTCATGCCGGAATCTCGCACCGGCCGACCGCTGAACACAGCGGCAGCGGCCCCGGTCGCGGTTCGGCGTCGCGGTTCGGCATCGCGGTTCGGCGTCGCGGTTCGGCGTCGCGGTGGGTGCTGGCGTGGGTCTGCGCCCGTGCATACCGTGCGCTGATGACAATCACCACGATCATCCGATGTCTCGCCGTTGCCCTCGTGCTACCGCCGACACTGGCGCAGGCGCAGACGCCCGCGTCGACCGGCGGCGTCCCGAGTACTGATGTCTTTCTCTCGCGCATCACGATGCGCGATGGCGCAGTGATCGTGCAGCCGCCGATCAACCTCACCCGGCGTGACGGCTACGACAATCAGCCTACCTTCGATGCGCGCGGGCGCGTGCTGTACTACACCCGCCGTGCGCCGAATGCGCTGTTGCGCGACAGCGTGCGCGATGTGCAGACCGATATCTGGCGCTACGCGTTGGACGGATCGGACCACGCACCGGCGATGGTCACGGCCGAGAGTGAGTATTCAGCGCAGGTGACGCCGGATGGCCAGTCATTGACGGTCATCAGGGTTGAGCGGGATTCGGCGCAGCACCTGTGGCGCATGCCGCTGACAGCAGCGGGTGGCACGGCTGAGCGACTGGTTGGCCGCGTGAAGCCGGTCGGATACTACGCGTGGGTGGGGGCACAGGTGGCGATGTTTGTGCTCGGCTCGCCTGCGACGCTGCAACTGATGGATACACTCAGCGGACGGATCGACACGATCGCGCGTGACATCGGGCGAGGCGTAAAGCGCGTTCCTGGGACATCGCGGGTCACGTTCGTGCAGCGCGTTGGTGCGAGCTGGTACATCGACGAAGTGGATCTCACGACGCGCGCGGTCACGCGATTGGTGCAGACGCTGCCGGGTGTGGACGAGTACGCGTGGGTCGACAGCACAACGATGATCGCCGGCACGGCCACGACACTGCAGCAGTGGACCCGTGGTCAGCGGGGATGGAGTGTTGCCGCAGACCTGAAGTTCGCGCCCGTCACGAACATCTCGCGCGTCACGGTTGATCCGACAGGCACATGGCTGGCGTTTGTTGGAGTACCGACGGCGCCCGCTGCGGCGGCGGGGGTCGGCAGCTATCGGCCGCGCGTGCGTGAACGCGACGTTGCACGGGATCTGGCGATCCTGGCCGCAGACAGCATGGAGGGCAGGCTCACGGGATCGCCCGGCAGCTGGCGCGCGACACGTTGGCTCGCCGCACAGTTCCGCGCCGCCGGTCTCACTCCAGCGGGCGACAGCGGCTATGTCCAGCGCGTTCCGCTGGCATCGACAGTCGTCGCGGCTGGCGCGCGGCAACGCCCACAACTCCTGTCCAGCTGGGGCGCCTACGACTCGGTGCCGGCTGAACGGCGTCTGCCGGGCGCCAACGTCGTCGGGCACATCGAAGGGAGTGATCCAACGCTGAAGGACGAATACGTGCTGATGACGGCGCACTACGATCACATCGGCATGACCAAACCGGTCAATGGCGATTCGATCAGTAACGGCGCGGATGACGATGCCGCCGGAACGATCGCCGTGCTGCAGGTCGCGCGCCTGTTGGTGAAGAGCGCCGTGAGGCCGCGCCGGACGATCATCTTTGCAGCGATGACCGGCGAAGAGGTTGGGCTGCTTGGCACACGGTGGTTCATCGATCATCCGGTGCGCCCGTTGTCGCAGATGGTCGCCAATCTCGAGGTCGAGATGATCGGACGCCCCGACAGCCTCGCGGGCGGGGCCGGCAAGGCCTGGCTGACGGGCTATGAGCGTTCAACGCTCGGTGATCAATTGCGCGACGGTGGCATCCCGATCGTGCCGGATCGTCGGCCCTCGCAGCGTTTCTTCGAACGGAGTGACAACATCGCGTTCGCGCGGATGGGAATTCCGGCACACACGCTGTCGAGCTTCAACCTGCACGCGGACTATCACACCGTGCGGGACGAGGCGCAGTATGCCGATCCGGCGCACATGGCCCGGGTGATCGAAGCGGCCGCGCAGGCGATGATCATTCTCGCGAATGGTCCGAAGCCGACGTGGCATCCGAACGGTCAGCCAATCGGCACCACGCGTCCGATGCGCTGACGCGTGCCCGGTGTGGCGCAGGTTGATCAGCGGTCAGACATCTCGGGGTAGTCGAGGAAGCCGACGTCGCCACCGCTGTAGAACGTGGCTGGGTCCGGAACAGTCAGTTCGGCGTCAGCCTCGAATCGTTCGACCAGATCGGGGTTGGCGATGTAAAGCGTGCCGAAACTGACAGCCTCGGCAAGTTCGCGCTTGATGACGTCATTCGCAGACTCGGCGTCGAATCCGCCGTTGAGCATGAACGGCTTGCCGCACGCGTCGCGCAATCGGTGTGTGAGATCGGTGTCGCCTCCGTCGGCCAGATGCGTCCAGGCGAGGTCGAGCTTCGCGAGTTCGCGGCACGCCACGCTGAACGTGAGCAACGGGTTGTTGTCGCGCATGTCGTTGAGCGCGCTGCCTGGTGACAGCCGGACACCGGTCCGATCGGCACCGGCTTCCCTGGCGACGGCCTCAGTCACTTGCAGCAGCAGGCGAGCGCGGTTTTCGGCTGATCCACCAAATCGGTCGTGGCGCTGGTTGACGCCGTCGCGCAGGAACTGATCCAGCAGGTGACCATGGGCGGCGTGGATCTCGACGGCATCGAAGCCGGCCGCCATGGCACGTCGGGCGCCGTGTGCAAACTGCGCGACAATCCCCGGAAGCTCCGTCAGCTCGAGCGCGCGTGGTTCATCCGCTGGCTCGCGTGTGCCCTGCGCGGTGGGCAGCAGTGTGTCATGTGCGCAGACGGCGGATGCTGACACGGGGGCGTCCTGGGCCGGCTGGAGCGTCTTTCGCGAAAGTCGTCCGCAATGCGTCAGTTGCAACACGATGACACCACCCACGGCATGTACGGCGGCGGTGACATCAGCCCATGCGCGCTCCTGCTCGTCGGTCCAGATGGCAGGCGCGCCGGGATAGCCTATTGCCTGCGGCGAGATCATGGTCGCGTCAGTGACCATCAATCCAGCGCTCGATCGCTGTGCGAAGTACTCGCCGTAACTCGGCGGAGCGATGCCGTCGGGTCTTGCGCGGCAACGTGTCATCGGTGCCATGATCACGCGGTTCGGCAGCGTGAGCGCACCGAGTGTCACAGGGGAGAGCAGGGACGGATAGCGGGACATGCGTGGATCGGATGTAGGCCAGCGGAGCGCGGCATCCGGTGTTATGGCCGGCATGGCCACCTCCGCCATCCACGGCGTACCGAACCATGGTCCGCGGTGAAGAATAGCACCCGGACGCCCCCAGTCGTGGCCTGCGCAGTTGCGTCGGCCCTGGTTCGTCGCCATTCTCGACCGATGCCTCTGGACGATGCGGATCGCCTTGGCCCGAAAGGGCATGTCTACGTTGAGCTGGTGCGCGAGCAATGGCGGGCTCCTCTGGAGCGAGGCAGCGCCAGACGTTCACTGCTGACGGCATTCTTCGGCGTGGCCCTGATTGTGTTTGGTCTCGTTGGCAGCTTCACGATTTATGGTGAAGCTGTCATTCTCGTGGCGATCGGGCTGGTTGCGTGCGTGTCGTCCTTCCGCGAGATCAGCGCATTGCGACCGGAGTTCGAGGAAGCGCGACGTATTGGCTGGGTGGAGCCATCGCTCGACGACAGCATCGTGACCGTTGGTGAGCCCGCCACGTTTCGTGCAGTTGTGCACGCGCGGAAAAGACTGTTCGTCCGCGATGTGGCCGTCATCGTCGAAGGGCGCCGCTGGCGTGGCTCGGTGCCTGGCGAGGTGGCGGCGTCGATCGCAGTGCCGGTCGCCGTCACGGCGGCGTCGGTGGATTCGGGCGCGGACTGGCGTCAGACGGTCACATTCCGCATCCCGTCGTCGTCGCCGCCCAGCTATTACGACAGTGCGGAATCCGTGCGTTGGACATTGACGATGGAGCTCACCTTCGATGGTGAGTCGCCGTGGCGTCGCGCCTGGCCAATGCTCGTGTTCCCTGTCGAGGTGTCGGCATAGCTTCGCCGCCGTACGCACACGGATTTGTGGCGTCAGGGAATGAGCAGAACGCCGACGGTCCCGTTGAATTCGTCGCTGACTGACTCGAGGCCTGGCGGCACCATCCATGAGCCGCCGTCGGCGCGCACATTCAGCGAGTGCAAGCCTGACGTGAGTGGGAGAACGAGCTCCCACCACCCGCCTCCGGTGCTGCGCATTGCCGCTGGCGTCCACTGAGTGAACGAGCCCGCCACTTCGACTCGGGCCGCGCCTGGCAGGTAGACGCGGATGCCATGCTGGTCGCCGCCAACGCGCGTCAGCTGGAACTCCCGTCGGAACTGCGCGGCGTCACTTCCGTCGTCAAAGCGCGCGCGGGTGAAGGACGGACGGATCCGAAATCCGATGGTCGAGATCCGTTGCGCCGCGAGATGCCGCGTGGGATCGGAGGGTGCCGTCTCCTGGCGGGCCACCAGCGCAATCCGATCGTTCAATGCCAAAGTCGCGAATCCACCACCCCAGTTGCGCCCGTGGTCCAGATTGCCACCGACGCGACGGCCGACGAATCCGCCGATTTCGAAACCGCGATACTTCCAGCTGGCGTCAGAGGTGATGTCGGAGAGCCGGGTGCGGACGAGCGAAAAGCCCGCCTGTGAGCTGCGCATCGCGCCAGGGGCATCGAACGCATTCCCGGCGTAGCCAAGGCGCATCTGGAAAGGACCGCGTGCGAGATGGACATCGGCGCTGGACGTCTGGACGTCACGATTCGTCGTGCCATGCACGCTGCGCGCCAGCCCGACGCCAGCCCGACGCCGACACTGGCGCCGAGCCGTGCGTTGCCGATGCTCACGCCCAGCAGGCCATCAGCGCGTCGATTGCGCACGTCGGCTGCCAGCGGGTCATCCTGACCGCGAACCGAAAGCAGCGGGGAGAGTCCGAAGAGCAGCGGCTTCCGGGTGGTGACGACCGACTGCAGGGTGCTTCGCGTGCTGCCGGTGTTCGCCAGCGCGAACTGGCCGGCGGACCAGACTCTGAAGCCTGCCGTCGTGCTCTGAATTGTGGGAGTGATGACGAGTGCGCCATACGCCGGCTGCCCCTGGAACCGGACCTCACCGGTGGCGAGATCGATCCGTGCTTGCGTCTGGGCCAACATGAGGGTCGGCGCGAAGCTGCTGAACGCTCCGACCGCCAGAACACGCAGGTGCACAGCCGTCATGGTTGCTTCTCCCCCATCAAAGCCCGGTAGCGCATTCCCGCCGCAGCCGCCGGCGACATACCGGCGGTGATGTCCCGCTCAATTCCCAGACGTAACGCGTTGAAGGCCGCGTCGGTTGCATTGGCTGCTGCCATCGCTTGCACGGCCCGTGCCGCCGTGTCACGCGGGACGCCACGGGCGATGAGGTCGGCAAGGACAACCAGCGGGACGGCGACACCCTGGCTCGACCGGGCTGTGCGAAGGGCTGAGAGCTGCGACGCGCCGGCACCTGCGCGGAGGGCGCTGGCACCTGCCTCGATTTCGGCGGGAGATGCGGTGAGTCCGAGGGCCTCGCGTGACTGCCGCAGCCGGACCAGCAGTCCACGGCTTGCGGCAACGATCGCAGGCGCGGTAGCGCGCTTGAGGAGCCCCTCCTGCGCCTTTGACACGAGCGGAGCAACGGGGAGCCCCGCTGCCTGCGCCGAGTCGACCAACGCCGTGAGGACGCGAAAACTTGCGCCGTCGAGCCGGTCGCGGAGCGCGAGGAGGTCGCCGCTTTGCGCACCGAGCGCAGGTCCGAGGCAAAGCAGGGCGGCACCGGCCAGCCACCACCGACTGAGGGATCGGGCACGGGGCATCGTCAGCCTCCTACGTACATGACGGAGTTCTGCGTGCCGAAGTCGGAATCGGCGGACTGCGCGGCCGCCGGATCCGGGATCCATTCCGAGCCGTCGATCACAAATCCATACTGATGCCGACCCGCGCTGACCGGGATCACGACCGTCCACATCCCGTCCTTGTTCTGCAAGGTCGTGGCGGCGGGGTCCCAGCCGTTGAAATCACCGACGAGGGAGACACGCCTCGCCTGCGGGGCGGCAAGCGTGAAGCGGACAATCTGGCCTGCGCCGCCAGTCCTGGCAGCTTGGGCGCCAGCGGCCGCGCCCATTTCCGCGGTGCGGCTCGTCACCCGGGCAGTGACCACAGCGGTAGTCACGATCAGAAGCGTGGCGGCCGCGAGCATGGTCACCGGCGAGGCCCTGAGCACATAGGGCGTCGTAGCCCAGCGCGTCCGACCGAATGGAGCGCGGTGGGAGAGGCCTGACGGACCTGGCACCGACGGCGCCACCGAAGCACGCTCGCCGCGGAGGGCTGATGCCAGCGCGTCGCGCGCGACCGTGCGGGGCGTGACCGGGCTGCGCAGCGCGCGGACGGCGTCCTGCAGCACCGCATCCAGCGCGTCATCATCGCCAGTGGAGTCGAGTCGGGTCATGATGGGTCCTTCAGCAGGTCGCGCAAGCGATCACAGGCGCGTTTGACGCGCATCTTGAGGGCCGAGACGCTCGCGCCGGTGATGGCGCTGATCTCATCGTAACTCAGGTCCTGCACATGCTTCAAGAGAAACGCCTCCCGTTGGTCGATCTCGAGCTGCGCGATGGCCCGTGCCAGTTCTTCGCGCAGCCCCAGCTGCTCCACTTCTGCGTCGCGGGTTGGTGAGAGCGACGCCAGCATCTCGTTGTCCGTCGCATCTTCCATCGAGCCACGACGTCGGACCGCGTAGCTGCGGCACCGATTGATCAGGATCCGATACAGCCACGCGCTGAAGCGATCGCTCTCGGCATAACTCGCGAGCGCTCGGAACGCGCGCACGAACGCATCCTGACAGGCTTCTTCGGCATCTTCGCGATTCCCCAGCAGCCGGGCTGCGTACTGCAGGCAGCCGGCGTAGTGGCGATCCACGAGTTCCTCGAAAGCGTCGGGAGCCCCCGCGAGCGATTGGCGCACCAGGTCGGCGTCAGTCACCATAATAAACAACCCGCCTTCGTCACGATCGGTCACATCCATGGCCGCGCGGTGACGCGCGCCACGCTGGCCGGGTTAGCACCGTCGTGGGTGGGAGCCAGGCGCGGGTCGCGGGCTCGTCACCCCAGTCGAAACACACTTTCTTTCTTTCGCGGAGTGGTGACATGCATTTCCGAGTGCCTATGCTGGTGATGTCGGCGGCGATGATGGCTGCCTGCAGTGATGATGATACGACCGCTCCGGTCACCCAGAGTGCCAACGTCAAGATCATTCATGCAATCGCGGGCGCGAACGGTGTGGATATCGGTGTCGCCAATGACCGTCCGCTGACCGGCGTGAACTTTACGGTCGTGGCGCCCGCCACGGCAGGAACGTACCTCGCGCTTCCCGCCGCCACCCCACTGCGGCTGCGGGTGTTCCTCGGTGCGACCACGGTCATCGACAGCACCACCACGCTGACACCGAACCAGAACTTCACCGTGATCGCCAGCGGTGCACCAGCCGGTACTGGCGCCACCGCGCCACGGTTCATCCTCCTTCAGGACAACGTGACTGCGCCAGCCGCTGGCAACATCCGTTTGCGCGCGGTGCATGCGGCGGCCGGCGTGGGCAACGTGGATGTGCACGCGGCAGCCGTCGGCGCCTCGCTCGGTGCATCGACGCGGGCGTTTGCTGCGGTGCCCTTCCGAGGGAGTGGTGCGGTTGAAGTCCCCGCCGGGAACTACCAGCTCTGTGTCATCGGCGCGGGCACGACGCCGACCGCGAACGGGTCGAACTGTGCGATTCTTCGTACCACCGGGGCCGTTGCGGCCGGAACCGTGGCGACCGCGTTCGCACGGGATGCGAACGCGCCAACGGAGACTGCGCCACAGTTACAGATCACGGTCGACCGCGCGCCCTGACCGATGCGGGACTGCGCACGACGCGGGAAGGTCGGGGGGCCGACCCGTGGCG
>JANNVN010000313.1:0-6840 GCA_031414435.1 Gemmatimonadaceae bacterium | reverse complement strand
GCCATCGTGCCGATCGAATCGCTGGCGCCGGAGCGCGCAGCCGCGGCACCGATGCCGGCGGCCCCGCGAGCCGAGGGGCCGCCACCGGAGTTCCAGGTGCTCTGGTTCAACATCGGCAGCGATGATGGCGCCACGGCGAGTTCGTTCGTGGGTGCGATCACCGGCGAGAGCGGTCTCGATCGGAGTGTGGTCGGCAGCATCGACCTGCGCGACAGTCACACGCTGGTGGAAGTCTCCGGCGCGCATGCCGAACAGATCGTGGCGGCGATGAATGCGAGCACGATGCGGAATCGGCAGGTGATTGCGAAGATCGACCGTGCGGGTCCGATGGCTGGGTCGATGGCATCCTCGCGCGGCGGGCCGCAGCGTCGCGGAAGCAATGACCGCGCCGGTGGTGGCTTCTCGCGCGATCGAGGCGATCGTCCGGCGCGTCCGAGCTTCCGTCGCGACGAAGGTGGAAGCGGTGCTCCGCGCGAACGCAGCGGATTCCCGCGTCGTGATGACGGCGATCGTCCGGCGCGTCCGTCGTTCTCGCGCGATGATCGTCCGGCGCGGGCACCGTTCAGCCGCGATGATCGTCCAGCGCGTCCGTCGTTCTCGCGCGATGATCGGCCGGCGCGTCCGCCGCGCGAAGGCGGTTTCAACCGCGACGATCGTCCGGCCCGTCCGCCGCGTGAAGGTGGGTTCTCGCGTGATGATCGTCCGGCCCGTCCGAGCAGCGGTGGGTTCAGCCGTCCCCCGCGTGAAGGGGGCTTCAGCCGCGATGACCGGCCGGCCCGTCCGCCACGTGAAGGCGGCTTCAGTCGCGATGATCGCTCCTCGGCACGTCCGCCGCGCAGCGGAGCCTTCAGCCGCGACGACCGTCCGGCGCGTCCAAGCAGTGGTGGCTTCACCCGCGCTCCGCGCGAGGGCGGTGCACCAACCGGTCGTGGCTTCACGCGTGATCAGAGCGAGCGTCCGAGCGGCCCGCGGACCGAGGGCAATGATTTCGCCGAACGTGCCGAGCGTCTGCGCAACTCGCGCAAGCCATCGCGCACTGAGGACTGACAGCGGTGAGTGATGGCTTCGTCACGTCCTCCGGCGGATGGATCGAGGTGATCGCCGGAGTGATGTTCAGTGGCAAGAGTGAGGAACTGATGCGACGCGTGCGGCGGGCCACGATCGCTCGCAAGCGCGTGCAGGTGTTCAAGAGCCATCTCGACGATCGGTACGCAGGGTTGTACAACGTCTCCAGTCACGATGGTCGTGATCTGGAGGCGGTGCCGGTGGATTCGGCGTCACAGATCGCGCGCAAGCTGGACCCGATGGCGCAGGTGGTGGCGGTGGACGAAGTGCAATTCCTCGACGCCGGCATCATCGCGCTGGCGACGGCGCTGGCCGAACGTGGCCGGCGGGTAGTGCTGGCGGGGCTGGATACCGATTTTCGCGGCGAGCCATTCGGGGCCATGCCAGCGTTGATGGCGGTGGCGGAGTCGGTGACCAAGCTGCATGCCATCTGCGTGTTGTGTGGCAATCCGGCCAGTCGCAATCAGCGGTTGATCGACGGGCAGCCGGCGCGCTGGGATTCACCGACGATCATGATCGGGGCGACGCAGTCGTACGAGGCGCGGTGCCGGGCGTGTCACCGGGTGGTGCGGGATGATGCGGCGCAGGTGCCGTTGTTGTAGCGCACGATTGCAGTGTGGAATGCAGAACGCCCCGCCGATCAGATCGTGATCGGCGGGGCGTTTTTTTCTGTACTCAGGTCACGGCGCCGGTGTCAGGCGGCTCATGAGTGTGGCGATGTTGAATCCGACCGGATCGACTTCCATGTAGCGGTTGTCGAGATAGCGCCCGGTGGTGGGGAAGTACGGCGGCGGACGCAGGTTGGCGCAGCGGTCATAGGTGTACTGCTTGATGTAGCCAGTGCCACCCGAAGTTCCGACCGCGCCGCGTGCTTCCTGAATCAGGCCACCGAGGAGAAGCAGACACCCACGGCCCCAATCCTGACCGTTGCAGATGTTGCCGGTGGTGGCGCCGGCGTTGTGGTTCTGGACGCGGAACGACGTGTTCAATGCCATGATCACTGAGTGCAGCGTCAGATCCTTCGACTCATCGAGGATTCGGCGATTTGCGGCGGTGTTGCTCGTGAAATTCGCATCGACCTGACTGTTGAGCATGTTGTCGGCAACCACCACGTTGGCTTCCGAGAGGATCCCGAGCACGTCGACACACCGGCCAGTGGTCGCCGGATTCGTGCCGTACCGGATGTCGTCCAGAATGACCGCGGTGCCAGTGGTGCGCAGCGTCACCCGTCCCACCAGGAGCCCACTGATGCCGACGGTGCCGTTGACATGGATTACGCCGCGTGCCCCAGAATTGACGGAGCGGTGCAGCGGGATGAGGAAGGGAGCCTCCGCCGGACGCAGCACCGTGAGGCGCGGATCGACGACGCCGGTGTACGCCTGCCACGTGCCTATACCATCGGCAGCACGAAACGTCGTCGCAGTGCCACCCCACGGCGCCGCTGCGCCCATGTTGAGTTCCGGCGCCCCGGCGGGGAAGCACTGCGAACGGTTGGAGGGTTGGATCGTTCCGTTTCGCGAGAGCATTGCCTGCACCTGTGCGGCGGTCAGCACGCCACCGTTCTGGAAGCCCAAGGTGGTGGGTAGCGTGGTGTTCAATCGCGCCGGGTCACGCAGCCACAGACGAATGGTATTGTTCGTGTGCGCGGCAGCCGTGTAAAACCGCTCGCCGACACCAGGCACGTTGATCCACTCACCGCAGAGGGCGGTCCGATACGTACCATCGTTGAGCGCACCCTGGTCGGCACGGAGCCACGCCGAGTTCTGTCCGCCATCGAGCGTGTAGACGCGGATGTAGCCATCCTGCGGATCTGTCGCGATACCGTCGTTGTTAATGTCGACATTGACGAACTCGATACGCATACGGACGGTCGTTTCATCACCGTTGGTCGGCGCATTGAAGTTCATCCGCCCCGAGGTCGCGAACGCGGCCAGATTGCTGAGCGCAGCAGGCGCCGGAAGGGGAATCGGCTTCATGTTCTCGCCGTAGCCCTTCCAGAAATCTGCCTGATCTGCCTGAATCACGATTCTGGCCGTGCCGAAGTCGTCGCGGAACTGCGCAGAGAACGGACGGGCACCCTTGGCGATGATACGCACCGTATCGTTCGACCAGGTCGGTCCGAAGATCACGTCGCCGCCACCGAACCAGATGGGGCTGCCCGCGTTGTTCTCGCGATTGGACCAGTACGCGAACCGCGCAAAGTTCTCCTGCGCCAGCTCGAGACGCCGGATGACCTTCGCTCCGGTCTGATCCGTGGCTTCTGTGATGATCGAACCGAATGCGCCGAACTGCCCCGACGTCGCACCTGTCGGACCGGCCCAGGTGCGGACGGTCACACCGGGGATCACGGCGCCAGCGGCGTCCTTCAGCACGCCACCGTTGAAGGTGATCTCCCGGTAGCCGGTCTCCGGCATCGCGTCGGGGTCCGCGTTGATGTAGCTCTTGCCCATCTGCATCGCGGCATCGGCCGCATACTGCAGATCGGCCGCACGATTCGAGAGCCCGCTTCCGATCTTGGTGCCACTGGCGAGGTACACGGCCGACAAGGCCAGCGCGCCAAGCGCCACGGTCAGGATGAGCGTGATGATGATCGCCATTCCGCGGCGATCAGCCGGCCGCGCAGCGCGGCGACGGTTTGGATGTCGTGGATGACGATTCATCATATCACCAGAATGTTGGCGGAAACGGTGCGCAGCGAGGGCGCGGGAGTACAATCGAGAGCCGAGATGGCGTACTCGTACCGGGTGCCCGGAAACACGGCGTCATCGACATACTGAAGCGTCGGCAGTCCGGCACCGGGAACGTTGGTGAGCGGCTCTCCCCAGTCGGCGGCGCCAAAGACGCGTCGGTAGATGGCATACATCTCGACATCACGCTCGCCGGCCAGTTCGTCCGTGCTGGCATTCCAGATCAGCCGGACGGCGGGTGCACCACTCAGCGTCACCTGATTGAGGGCAGGAGTACCTGGCATGATGGGGGATTCACCGCACTGCGAACGCTGCAGCAGCCCCTGATTGGCAATCCGGATGTCACGCCTGACGGTATCGATGACCGTGCCGCCGCGCGCATCCTTGTACATCGCGATCAGTGACACCTTTACAATGGCAATCGAATCGATGACGGCGGTTGCCCCGGTGTCGGCGGCGCTGCCGTGTCGCGGCACAGCATGGTACATCGGAAGCGCTCCGCCGGTGACTTCACTGATCACGCCGGCCGGGCTGCGCTTGAAGTATCGCAAGACCGGCAAACCGGTGGTCTGGATCAGGTTGCGCGCAATCAACTCTTCCGGTTGCCGATTGACTTTCCGGAACAGCTTCACGCGTTGCCCACCGGGAAGCGGAGAGGCACCGGTGTCTGCGGTCACGTAGTAGCTGATCGTCTCCGCATCGCTGACGTAGGCAGTGGCCGGGTAGGTGGTCGCCGAATTCGGCAACGTGACCGACGTACCGGGTGACAGTGAACTGAGCGCGGTGCTGTCGGCATCAGGGTCGTAGAAGACCGCGACGAGGTCACTCACTCGTGCCGTGACCATGTTGGCATTGAACGACACTGCGTTGTTTGCGCCACGCAGCAGAAATGACTGGCCGTCGAACGCGCCGACGCCGGTGTTCCGCAGATCCTGCTCGATGGCATCGATAGCGAACGTTGCCGAACGAGTGGCATCCGTTCTCCCGGCGGTGTTGTTCACCGATCGGGTCTGTGCGGTGTACAGCGGCGCCGCCACGGCAACGATGACGAGCGTCACCGACATGGCAATCAGTAGTTCGACAATCGTGAAGCCACGCCTTGCCGACGCGGGCCCTGCAGCCGGGAATCGTGAGCGTAGCATCAGAAGGCTCCGATGATGGACGTCTTGGTCGCCCAGCGTTCCACGCCAGGGGTCTTCACCTTGATGGTGACAATCTTGTAGTCGACTGTATCGGCGGGTTCACCGCCGACGTGCGTCACCGCCGTGACCCGGTAGTAGCCCGGATAACCGGGAATGGTGCTTTCCGTGGTCGCCATCGTATCCAGCGAGAGATACGGCCGCGCCGATCGGACCGCCTCGAGGCGTTCGTTCGCAGCCTGCTGCGCACGATTGACCGTCCGCGCACTCGCATCCACCTGCTGATACCGCACCGTGAAGCCCGCCATCGCGAGCAGCGCAGCGCCAAGGATGGCCGACGCGACGATCACTTCCACCATGGTGAACCCGCGGCGCGCCGATCGGTCGGTGGCGCGAGCACGTCGAGTACGAAGCGTGTGCGTCATGCGCCCGCCCGGACCCATGCGGCCCCGGTGTACTTGTAGCCATCGGCGCGCCCGGTGCTCTGCGTGATCAGGATCGCGCGCGTTGCGCCGGGATCCGTCGGCTTCGGACTGACGAACATCACGCCGTCCGAACTCGCGGCACCGTTCCTGCGAAAGATGACCGATGCGTACGAATCGATCAGCCGTGGCCGGAGAAACGTGACCGTACCGGACATGCCTTCAAGCGGGAGCGGAGCGGCGACGAACTTCACGCCAGGCTCGAGCGCCATCCACACCATCCGGTCACCGGCATCGAACGTGTTGGAATTGTTCCGGTCTTCAATGAGGCGGAGACGGCTGTTCGTCATGTCGATACTCACGATGACGTTGTGCTGCTTCGACAGCGCAGTCCGCTGCGCCTGCACGAACAGCGTGGTCATCTGACGCAAGGCCGCGTCACCGCGCATGCGACTCATGTCGATCCGGGGTACCGCCATCGCGGCGATCATCCCCATGATGATCAGGGTCGTGAGCAGTTCGATCATCGAGAAGCCGCGTCGGTGCGACATCTGCATAAGTGGCCTGCCAAGGCTACGAGGTTAGACGTTCCACACAGTCAGACGACCGCACCGGGCTCCCGTAACTGTCCAGCTCGCTTTGTACCACCAGAGGGCTTCCCAACGCCCGGCTCGGCCGCCCCGCCGCGTCCCCGGTACAGGGAACAGCGGCCGCGAGCCACACCCGGGTACCCGAACGCCTGAGCAGCTCAGGTCCGACCCCGCGTCCAGCGGGTCCCATCAAACCGCCACAGCATCACTGCACCGGTCCGACTGGCCACATGCACCGCGCGCCATGCGCTGGGCAGCCCCGGGTCACTGGTGAGGTACAGCACGAAGTCAGCGCCGGCGCCACCGCTGCGCCGGAAGGCCACCGACCCGACCGACACCGGCCGCGCGACGCCGTTCATGTGGATCGGCCGCTTCGCGCTGCTCGCCGAGATCGTCGGGAGCGGACGCGGTGGATCGAGGATGTCGGCGCTCGGGTCGAGGTCAGTCCAAACCTCCGATTCCCCAGGATCCCGCCGACCGTTGCCATTCGCATCGTTCACCACACTCAGCCGTTTTCCGCTCGAGTCGACCCGCACGATGACGTCGTGCCGCTGCCGCCGTGCCGCTCGCGACGCGGCCGAAAACACCCCTGCGGCCTGCCGTGCGATGGCGTCAGATCGGTACCGCGTCAGGTCCACGCGCGGCGCGGCAAATGCCGTCAGCAGCGTGAGGACGAGGAGGACGACCAGCAATCCAACGAAGGACTGGCCGGGGCGCAGCGATCGGGGGGCGTCTGGCAAGAGCGGGGGCTTTCGAGGGGAGTCGAGCGAGGGAACGTCCAGAGACGAGCCGATGAGACTGGGGCAACGTTCAACCCCCGATCGACCGCGACCGGCCGCGACCGGCTGCCATCCTGCGGCCGACCGGTGGTGCGAAGTCATCCGGCGCCGGGTACGTTCGGCGAGTATCGGCTCGTCGCCGCCTCCACCGCGCTCCC
>JANNVN010000312.1:0-13556 GCA_031414435.1 Gemmatimonadaceae bacterium | reverse complement strand
CACGCCGCCGCTCGCGCGATCTTTCAAGCACTGATCGACGGTGCCGCGACTCCGGCCGCCAAGGCCGCCGCCCAGCGACGGATGGCGGTCTCGTATGCGTTCGAGGGCAACTGTGCAGCAGCCGTTCGCTACGAAGAGATGGTCATCGACTACTGGAAGACACGCGAACAGGCGGAGCCACAGAACGCGTTCTATCAGCAGGGCGAGATGGCCAACGAAGCGGCCCGCCTCTGCATCGACGCCGGTGCCATTGATGTGGCGGAGCGGATGTACCGTCGTGGGAGTGAACTCGGACTGAGGGAACCGGAGCCCAGGTCACACCCGAAGGCACTCTGGGACTTCCGCCTCGCACACGCGTTGGGCCGGATCGCGGCACGACGCGGCAACGCCAATGAAGCACGCAAGCAGGTGGCCGAGGCGCGGCGTCTGCTGGATGCCGATTCGGCCATGGCATCGGGTCAGGCGCGTTTCCTGCCGTATCTGGCGGGCTATGTCGCGCTGTATACGAATGATCTCGCAAGCGCTGAAACGGAACTGACGAGGGCGCTGGCGATGCAAGGCAACGCCACCGATCCATTCCTCCATGTTTTGCTCGGCATGACGTACGAAAAGAAGGGTGACGCATCGCGTGCCACGCCGATGTTCCAGAAGGCATACGATCTCTCGACTGGCCACAATCCGCCGTCAGCGTTTTCGCGTCCGTTTGCGCGGAAGAAGCTCGGTCTGCAGTGACTGTCAGCCATCGCGCCGGTTCTGACCGCACGCATGACGATGACGGTGCGAGCCTGAAGTCCAATGCGTCACTGAATACGGCAGCGACGGGCAGAGCGTGCGCGACGGATTGGATGCGGTGATGCAGACCTCAATTACCGCTGACGTCGTGCTGCGACCCCTCCGGGCGGACGATATCGACCGCCTGGCAGAATACTTCGCGGGGCTGTCCCCGGCGACGACAACGCGCTTTCAGCCTCACCAGCTTACGTCCGAGCAAGCGGGCGTATTGTGCCGCGCCGCCGGTCTCGACGAGCCGGCGCTGCGGCTGGTGCTGGAGCACGACGGACAGGTGATCGGGTACTTCATCCTCGAGCTCACGGTCCGAGCGAACGACGCGGCGCGATATGCGGCGCAGGGCATCACCCTCGAAGCAGGACGCGACCTGCTCTTTGCGCCGTCGGTCGCCGATGCCTGGCAGGATCGCGGCCTGTCGTCACTGGCCATGCCGCACCTGATCGCTCTGGCGCGGCAGGCCGGCGCGCGCAGCCTGGTGTTGATGGGTGGCACACAGGCGACCAATGCTCGCGCGATTCGCTTCTACGAGAAGTTCGGTTTCGAGCATCAGGGTGGTTACCAGACGGACGTCTGGAATCACGATATGCGGCTTTTAATCAACGACTGAACGTCCTCCCGCGAATGAGCGCTGCCGGTTGGGGGTGCTCCGGCGGTCGGGCTGGTGGTGACCTGATCCATTGCTGACTGCTGGCGCTCGCGTCTGCCGTAACGCAGTGTGATGCCGTCAGTTTCTGCGGAAACCGTCATGATGCTGCCATTTGATGGGGGCGGGGTGACCTCCGCGTATCCCGCCGTGACGGCCTGCTCCCGGGAGAGGCACCATGAAAGGTCGGTTGAGAATGGCTCCGTCGGCAGCGACGCTCGCGTGCGTGGTCTGTCTGTGCGCCTTCCGGACCTCGGCCGGTCCGGATGACGAACTGGCCGCGATCGTGAAGGTCTACGCGGGTTTGGCGCAGCCTGCAGACTGGCGTGCGATCGAACAGCTGCCCGGAATCCGCTGGGCACCGCTACCACCGACAGCGTTGCAGAACTGTGCGTCGGACGGGAACTGCTTCGCTCGACAGGGCGCAGCGACGATCGGCGGTCGACCGATTGCAGTGATCGCGACGGGCGCGCGCACCATGGTGTTCAACATCTACCTGCGGAACGGTGGCGCACCGCTCCGGGAAGACGTGGTGCTGGCCGCGTTGCGCGCGTCGTCGATGACTGCCACACTCGCTCGCTGCCCGGTGCGCGGATCGCGCGGGAGTACGCAGTGGTATCGTCTCACCGGCGCCAACGTCGCACCGATGCACCTGGCGATTCAAGCTGCGAATACTCGCGGCACCGGCGAGGGTTTTGTGCTCTCCGCCGGCACGGAACTGCCGAAACTACAGCCGAATCAGCTCGCGCTCTACAGTGAGCAGTGCGAGGTGGGGGCACCGCAACGGCCAGTGCCCTCCGCGTTGCCGCATGAAGAACTCGCTCGCAGCATTGTGGCGTTGCTCGCGCCCGCAGGCGGCGCACCGGCGTACGACTGGAGGACGCTGGCCTCGCTGCCGACCGGCATCGCCTGGGACAGCGCTGGCGTGAAACGAATTGATCTGTCGTACCGCAATGATCGCAACCCCAACAGCATCAATGGCACGGTGTCGTATGGCGGCCGTGAGTTCTCGGTCATGGCGAGCGGGAATCCGACGCAGGTCCGGACCATCTACTTCGACGAAATGGGATTGCACCGGCGCGGTGAGCACATGCTCGGTGTGGTCTTTCAGAATGGGGTGACCGTGCAGCTGAACCGGTGCGGACCGGTCTACACGGAATCCACGAACAACTGGTATCGCCTGCTCAGCGCGCGCACGCGTCCGGCGATGATACGGCAGTCCATTCGGTACGATGGCAATCAGGTGCAGGATGCGTACGAGTTGCGGCTGGACGGCTCAATGCCGCCCCGAGATCCTCGCGACAGGAATCCAGGCGTCGGCGGGTGCCAGTGATGTAGAGCGGCTGGCGAACCGGGGCAGCTGTCACCCCACCGGTCGGGCGTCATCGGATCGGTGCGCCGCGCCGTGTGGGCATCGCCACCACGACTTCCGCACGACGGCCAACGCGGCGGGGTTTCGTCCGGTCGAGACGGAGGCCAGATTCCTCGTGTCATGCGCGCGGCTCCGGCAGCACCCCCCTCAGCTCCGAACGAGAGCCTCGTATGAGTGACCGCACGAACACAGCACCAGCGGCCGTCGTGAACTGGCGCCGCGGCGTGTTGACCATCACGCTGCGGATCGGGCTGTTCCTTGGCTTCGTGGTCTGCGTGCCAAGCGCATACATCGCGTTCAACACCGGCATCCCCGGAATTGCGATGCTCGATGTCGCGGTGCTCTCGGTGGTTTTGGTGCTCTACCTCAACGATCGGATCCCGTTCGCGTGGCGCGCGGCACTGCTCGCCGCCTGTGGCTATGCACTCGCGCTCGGGCTCCTCATTGGAATCGGGACGTTCAGTCTCCTCTTCTTCGTCGCCAGCTCGGTCGGTGCGACACTGCTCCTTGGTGTTCGTGCGGGGCTGGTCGCCACCGGCGTGAGCGCGGTGACGATTGCCGGAGTCGGTGCATCGGGTCTGGCCGGGCCTGAGTTCGTCATGATCCCGGCGGAGTACCACGCGATCCGCTGGGTGGTCATCGGCTTGAACTTCACGCTCGTCAGCACCCTGCTGACGATGGGCATTGGCACGGTGCTGTCGACACTCGAGAGTGCGTTGGGCAACGAAACAACCGCTCGCGAGTCACTCGACCGCGAGCGGACCTTGCTGCGCACGCTGATCGATACGCTGCCCGACATGATCTTCACCAAGGACACATCTGGCCGCTTCACCTCTGCAAATCCCGCCGCACGCGCCGAATGGGCGGCACCGCGCGAGTCCGAGATGCTGGGACGGACGGTGTTCGACCGGTTTCCAGCGAGCGTTGCCGAAGCGCTTCATTCCGAGGACATGGCGGTAGTCGGCGGCCGCGCGCTGATCAACCGCGAAGTCAGCAGCCTCGGCGTCGATGGCAGCACGCGTTGGTCGCTGGTGATCAAGGTGCCGCTGCGCGACAATACCGGGGCAATCGTCGGGCTGATCGGGATCAGTCGCAACATCACCGAACGCCGTCGGCTGGAGGATCAGCTGCGTCAGGCACAGAAGATGGAAGCGGTTGGACGGCTGGCTGGTGGGATCGCGCACGACTTCAACAACCTGCTCACGATCATCTTCGGATACAGCGATGTCCTGCGCAGCGAGATGTCGGAGGCTGATGGCGCGCGGGAATCGGTCGACGCGATCAACGATGCGGCCGCACGTGCCGCCGCCCTCACGCGCCAGCTGCTGGCGTTCAGCCGGCAGTCCATGCTGCAGCCCAAGGTGCTGGACCTGAATGCCACGATCTCCGACACCGGCCGGATGCTGAGCCGGCTGATCGGCGAGAACATTGATGTGTCGCTGGTGCTCGACCCGTCGATCGCGCGGGTGCGGGTTGATCCGGGCCAACTCGATCAGGTGCTGATGAACCTTGCCGTGAACGCCCGTGACGCGATGCCAACGGGCGGGTCGCTGACCATCAGCACGCATCGGACTGACTTGAACGCGGTGATGGCCGCACGACTCGAGCTCAGCCCGGGAGCGCATGTGATGGTTGAGGTCAAAGACACCGGATGTGGCATGGCTCCCGAAGTCGTGGCGCGGATCTTCGAGCCATTCTTCACGACGAAGAGTGTCGGGAACGGCACCGGGCTTGGCCTTGCGATGGTCTTCGGAATCGTGCGGCAGAGTGGCGGCGCCATCGAGGTCGAGAGTGAGGTGGGGGCTGGTTCCACATTCCGGATCTTGCTGCCAGTCGTATCCGAGGGAATCACCGGCGCTCCTGACGCCAGTCGTACCGCGGTGCGTGGCACGGAGACCCTGCTGCTGGTGGAAGACGATCATGGCGTGCGCGAGCTGGCCGTCGCCGGGCTACAGGCGCATGGATATGTCGTACTCTCAGCCCTCGATGGCCGTGCCGCGCTGGATGTCGCGGAGCAACATCGAGGCCCGATTGCGCTGCTGGTCACCGATGTGGTCATGCCACATATGAGCGGCGGCGAACTGGCGACCCAGCTGCGCCTGCGCCGGCCGGACATCCGGGTGCTGTTCGTCAGTGGATACACGAACGATGCAGTCGTGCGAGAGGGCGTACTGCTGTCGGAGGTAGCGTTTCTTCAGAAGCCGTACAGCCCGACCGATCTCGCGGTCAGCGTTCGGCACGTGCTCGACGCATCACTGGCGCAGGTTGTGTAGCGGGTCATCGGGTACCGGTGTACTCGCGACGCTCGGTGTCTGCGTTTTCCCCATCTGGCCGCATCATGTCATCTGCTCCGCGCTCTGATGGCTACGACATCGACTACGCCGCCTCCATTCGCGACCCGGAGCGCTTCTGGGCAACGGTGGCTGAATCACTCGTCTGGGACAGGCAGTGGGACCGTGTGCTCGATGACAGCGCTGCGCCGATGTATCGGTGGTTCAGCGGCGGGCAGCTGAATACCTGTTACAACGCCATCGACCGACATGTGCTGAATGGTCGCGCTGACCAGGTGGCGGTGATCTGCGACAGTCCGGTGACACGGATGAAGCGCCGCGTGACGTATCGCGAACTGCGCGACGAGGTGGCACAGTTCGCGGGGCTCCTGCGCGCGCTCGGCGTCGAACGCGGCGACCGAGTGGTCATCTACATGCCCATGGTCGTGGAAACCCTGATCGGCATGTACGCCTGCGCCAGAATCGGAGCGGTGCATTCGGTGGTGTTCGGGGGATTCGCGCCGCATGAACTCGCGGTGCGCATCGACGATGCGCAGCCGAAGGTCATCCTGACGGCCAGTTGTGGCGTCGAGGTGCAGCGCATCGTGCCATACCAGCCGCTGGTGACTGAAGCGCTGAGACTGGCCACCCACCAACCATCACAGTGCGTCGTGCTGCAGCGCGAGATCCACCGATGTGAACTGAACCCGGGCCGTGATCTGGATTGGCACGCAGCGGCGGCCAAGGCCACGCCGGTGGATTGCGTGCCCCTGAACGCCACCGACCCGCTGTACATCCTCTACACATCGGGAACGACGGGCACGCCGAAAGGGGTCGTGCGTGACAACGGTGGTCATGCGGTGGCCCTGCTGTGGTCGATGAAGCATGTCTACGGTGTCGAACCGGGCGAGGTATTCTGGGCGGCCAGTGACTTTGGCTGGGCAGTGGGACATTCCTACATCGTCTATGCCCCGCTGCTGGCCGGGTGCACGACAGTGGTGCACGAGGGAAAGCCAGTGGGCACGCCCGATGCCGGTGAGTTCTGGCGCGTGATCGACGAACATGACGTCCGCGTGCTCTTCACTGCGCCCACGGCATTCCGCGCCATCAAGCGGGAGGATCCACAGGGCGATCACCTCGCGCGCTACGACCTCTCGCGCTTTCGGACACTCTTTCTGGCTGGTGAGCGCCTCGATCCTGACACGTACCACTGGGCGCGCGCGCTGTTGCAAAAGCCGGTGATCGATCACTGGTGGCAGACCGAAACCGGCTGGCCGGTGGCCGCCAACTGCCTGGGGTTGGGGGCATTTCCGGTCAAGCCGGGATCACCGACGAAACCCGTACCCGGCTACGTCGTCGAGATTCTCGATGAGGAGGGGAACAGGCTACCGCCGAACAAGGAAGGGGCGGTGGTCATCCGGCTGCCATTGCCCCCCGGCACCCTGCCCACGCTCTGGCGCGACGATGCGCGCTACATCGACACGTATCTGACGCGATATCCCGGCTACTATCTGACCGGCGATGGCGGCTACATCGATGAGGATGGCTACCTGTTCATCATGGGTCGCGTTGACGACATCATCATCGTCGCGGGACACAACCTCTCGACCGGATCGATGGAACAGGCACTGGCCAGTCATCCCGATGTGGCTGAGTGTGCGGTCATCGGAATCCGTGACGCCCTCAAGACGCAGCTGCCGCTCGGGTTTGTGGTGCTCAAGTCTGGCGTTGCCCGTGCGCACGACGTGATCGTCGCCGAGCTGGTGCAGTTGGTGCGCGCACAGGTTGGCCCGGTGGCAAGCTTTCGTGATGCGATCGTCGTGAAGCGACTCCCGAAGACGCGCTCTGGCAAGGTGCTGCGGAAGACCATGCGGTGTATTGCGGATGGTGATGCGTGGGTGATGCCTGCGACGATCGACGACCCGTCCGCACTCGACGAAATTGCCGCGGCACTGCAGTCCGCCGGGGTGAAGAGTGGATCACGGGCGCCACGCGCCGGGTAATCCACGCCTGTAATTCGGTCCGGCTCGGACCCGCTGCTGCACCGGCGGGTAGCCCTGGTCATCTGCAGCGTGCATGCAAATTGCACAAGAATTGCGCGGAGCGCTCAGGACAGCGACGCTGCCGGTGGCGTCAACTCACGCACGGCGAACGCGACGATTCGACGGAACCCGGAGGCTGGTATGGTACGCAGGTGGCGGTGCAGCGCAGGCATCTGCGCACTCTCTGCAGCCCAGAGTCTCACCGCACAGTCGCTCGACACGAAGAGCCGGACGTTCGTCGAGGCCGCAACCGTCGTGATCGGTTACGACGTCTTCGCCACGCGCTGCACCGAGCAGGCCGCATTCACGCCGTCAGAAACGGAGAAGGCCGCGGCCTGGCATCGCGAGAATGCAGTCGATCTGCTGCGCGGGCAGATTCGTGCGCTGGAACGCGATACCTCGGCCAACCAGGCGCTCGCACAGGCGCGTGCGAGCTTTGCACTGCAGTTCGCTGCCATGAAGGGTCGTGCCGCCTGTATATCAGCGATTGCCATTACTCAGCTGCCAGACGCACAGATCGCGACGAAATCGCCGCAGCTGTTGCTCGCGCTCCGGGGGAACACCGCCGCGCCCACGGCCGCGCCTGCGACGTTGCCCACGGCGCCTGCAACTCGCACGACACCGGCAGCTGCTCCGGCACCGATCGGGGGCACGCGCCAGAGTGGCGCCGCCGATGATGAATTGGTACGCCGCATCGAGTCATTTGGCTTTGACACCCGTGCCGAGATGGGGATGGGCGGGTTCATCGGCCTGAAGATCTATCCCGTTGTGCTGTTCCGTGATGGCACGGCGTTGAGAGACGTCGCCGGGCTCGGTTTCACCGGCGGTCTCGACGCCCACCGGCGCGCCAACGCAGATAACTGGACGCAATGGCGGAAGCAGGGAAGCGAGATCCAGCTGCAGGGCGACGGGAAGTGGAAGAAGCTGGCGTTCCCGCGAACGTACAGCACGCTGCCGCCGGATTTTCACCTCAGCGGCCGTTTCCGGCGCAGTACCGGCGCCGGCAACATCGCGATGGGTGGCACGTCATCGGTCACGGTCATCAATCAGTATCTCTTTTCGCCAGACGGGCGCGTGGTCCGGGACGGCGCCTTCGGGTCGACATCATCCGCGGGCGACATGTCCGTGGTCACGAGCGGCGCGCCGCCGGATAGGCGCGGTCGCTATACGATCACGGGGCTCACGCTCCATATCCGATACGACGATGGTTCCGAGGAGCGGCGTATCCTCGTGACCGACCCTGCCGATCCCAAGAGTGCCATCTGGCTTGACGGCAACAGCTACGTCCGTCGGTGACTTACCGTCAGCATCTCTACTGCGGTTGATTCCGCATGTGATCAGCGAGGGCGTTCAGTCGCTGCTTCAGGTAGGTGCGGAGGTCAGTGTCCATCGCGTGCTCTTCCAGCGCACGGGTCATGCACCACAACCACTCGTCACGTTCGACGGCGCCGATCGCGAAGGGGAAGTGGCGCTGACGCAGCATCGGATGTCCGTACTGTTCGACGTAGAGCTGTGGACCGCCGGTCCAGCCCGTGAGAAACAGTCGCAGCTTCTCGCGCGATACCTTCAGGTTCGCGGCGTGCAACGCACGAACGTGCACCGCCTCTGGGGCGCTGTCCATCAGATCGTAGAAGCGGTCGACGATCGCCCGGATGCCCGCCTCACCGCCGAGGGCGTCATAGTGCGTCGGTGGAGTGTTCATTGCTGAAAGCTAGTGGCGTGGAATCGAAGTTCGGATCGCAGAAAGCCGGATGGGGCGCATGGATTGCAAGGCGAAAGCCGCAGCAATACCAGCGGTATGGAGAGGATTTGCGGCGCGGCAAGCCGGGATGCGCCAACCGGCGATTGCTTCGCGCGCTTCGCTTCGAGGCCACTACCAACCCGGTGCTGCCCGCATCGCCATGTGCCGGGATGCGCACTGACGGCGGCCGCGCCACGCCCCTGCTGATTCCAGTGTGGGCCCCGATTAAACTGCCAAGGAATGGACGGACAACGGGTGATCTTTCGAGAGGCGCGATAGACGATGGCGGCCAGGAAGCGCGGTGCGCGAGTAGCGAAAGCGGTGTCGAAGTCGAGCGCAAAGCAGTCGGCGGGATCCACACGCGTCGCCGCTGCAGGGAAGAAGGCACCGAAGTCGGGACCCAGGGAATCGGGCGCATCCGCACCCCGTGCCGTGGTTGCGAAGAAGGCGCTGACGTCGGCCTCCAGCAAAGCGACCGCCGCCGCGCCGCGCGTTGCGTCGGCAAAGAAGGCGCCGCAGTCGATGCCGTACGAACAGGGGAAGTGGGCACACGTCTTTGCGCCGCGCGCACCGGGCGAGCGACGCTACTGGCTCATCAAGTCGGAGCCGGATGTGTTCTCGTTCACCGATCTGCAGGCGGCACCTGGGCAGACGACGTGCTGGGACAGTGTCCGGAACACCGGCGCCCGGAACTTCCTGCGTGACGGCATGAAGCGTGGTGATCTGGCGTTCTACTACCACTCGAATGCCGAGCCCTCGGCCATCGCCGGGATCTGCGAGGTGGTGCGTGAAGGTTACCCCGACCCGACCGCACTCGACCCCGCACATGCGTACTACGATCCGGCATCGGTGGCGTCGACACCAACCTGGTTCATGGTGGATGTGAAAGCGGTGGAGGCACTGGCGCGCCCGGTGACGCTGCCGGAGATCAAGGCCAGTGCCGCACTCGCCAATATGGCGTTGCTCAAGGTCTCGCGACTCTCCGTCGTGCCGATCACCGCCGCGGAGTGGAAGCTGGTGCTCGACATGAGTCGTCGGTGATCTGACCGCAGTGCGCACACCGCAGCGTGATCACGGCGAAGACGCGTGCCGCGCTGCGTCCGGCCGCGCTTCAGGGTTGGCTTGAACGTTGACTCGAACTCTGCATCTGACCCTTGTTCAGAGGCAGAGCCGTTTGTTCGTCGGAGTGCACGCTTGGGTGCTCGACCGTCTCGCGCAGCGTGTCGCGCAGGAGTCGCGCGGTTTCCACGAGTGCGGCATGCGCTGCTGGCACGATTGTCGTCATGTGCAGACACCCGTGCACCATACCGCTGAATCGGCGGAGGCGCACCGGTACACCCGCCAGCCGGAGCCGGTCGGCATACGCTTCCCCCTCATCCCGCAGCGGGTCGAAGCCGGCGGTGGTGAGCACCGTCGGCGGCAGCACTGCAGGTTCATCGAAGAACAACGGGCTCGAACGCGGGTCGCGCATTGCAGCCGGCGGCGCGCCTACGTAGAGACGGCGAAACGCATCCATGTCGGCGCTGGTCAGGATGTATCCACGGCCGAAGAGTTCGCGCGACGGTGATCGCGCGTCCATGTCCACCGTGGGATAGATCAACAGCTGCGCGACGGGAGAACGCCCCTGCCGCGCCGCTTCGGCTGCCACGACGGTGGCAAGGTTCGCTCCGGCGCTGTCGCCGCCAATCGCGATACGCATCGGGTCGGCCCCAAGTCGACTCGCCTGCTGCTGCAACCAGCGCAGCGCGGCGTGAACATCATCCAGTGCCGCGGGAAACGGGTGCTCCGGCGCCAATCGGTAGGCGATGCTCAGCACGTGAATTCCCGCCTGCTGACAAAGCACCCGGCATGCTTCATCGTGCGTGGTCAGGTCGCCGAGGACGAAGCCGCCGCCGTGGACATACAGAAGGATCGCCTCTGGAACATCGGCATCCTTTCGGGTCGGGGCGTAGTGCCTCGCGCACATCGGTCCGTCGGCACCATCGACTGTCAGATCCCGCACCGCGCCGACGCGTGTCGGCCGCGCGCCAGCGCCCGTGGTTGCGGCGAGGACATCGCGTTGATACCGGCTTCGTCCCGCCGCCGGGGTCGACTCAGTCATCAGGTGTTGGGGCAACCGACTTCGCGCGTTGAGCACGAACTGCACATGCGCATCCAGCGTCTGACCATCAACCACTCGCGGCGCCTCGCCGATCAGGCGCAGGAGCCACGAGCCGGGCAAACTCGCCAGCAGTCTCGCGATTCGTCCTTCGATGCGCTGTCGGGCCGATGGCGTAGCGGTCGGCGGCATGGACGTGGACATCTGAGCTCCGGCGAGCAGACTACGAGAGATGTTCCGGCCTCAGACTGCGGTGCGCGGAGTGAACACATAGTCCGTCAACCGCGGCACAACCACCTGGCGCCGGAAGGCCCGGATTCCATCCGGCCAGAGGGCGGAATTTCGTCCGTTCCGATCGAGATACCAACTGCGGCACCCGCCGCGATTCCAGACAGTTGGTGCGAGCCGTCGGTCGATCCATGAAACGTAGTGCGTCTGCGCGGCAACGGTGGGTTCGGTCGCGCCTGCTCCCCGTGCGGTCAGCGCGAGTGACAACGCGAGGACATGCTCGATCTGCGCTTCGGCGAGCAGTACCACGGAGGTGTGCCCGACGCCGGTGTTTGGGCCGAGGAGCATGAAGAAGTTCGGAAATCCCGCCACCGTGGTACTCATGTACGCGCTCGGGCTCCCCTGCCAGAGGGACGACAACGAAACGCCTTCCCGTCCGGTGATGAGGGGCGCGAGCGGCGGATCTGTGGGACGAAACCCGGTGCCAAGGATCAGGATGTCAGCCGGGCGTTCCTCGCCTGTTACCGTTCGGATGCCATTTGAGGTGACCGTGGCGATCGCATCCGTGATCAGCGAGACATTTGGCGCCGCAATTGCCGGGTAGTAATCGTCAGAGACGAGGATTCGCTTGCAACCGATGCGGTAGTTCGGCGTCAGTCGTGCGCGAAGGTCAGGATTCACAACCTGTGAGCGAAGGTGCTGTCGCGCCGCAGACTCGACCACCCTGCCCGCGTCAGGGTGGCGGAAAGGAAAGAGGAGTACCTCGCGCAAAACGAACAGCGCACCACGCTGCAGCCGTTGAACGATCGGAAACCGGCGATACAGCGACTTCCTCCACGAAGGCACCACCCGATCCCACCGCGGCAACACCCATGGCGCAGTGCGCTGGTAGAGATGCAGCTGCGAGACCTGCGGTTGAAGCTTCGGTACGAACTGGATCGCCGAGGCACCGGTACCGATGACGGCGACGCGTCGCCCGGCAAGGTCCACGCCGTGGTCCCATCGCGCGGAGTGAAACACTGGCCCGCGAAACGCATCGAGCCCGGGAAGGTCTGGCAGTGCCGGTTCGCTCAGGGGCCCCGATGCCACGACGAGCAGCTGGCTCGTCCAGACTTGGCTGGGTGTGACCACGGTCCAACGTTGTGACGCGTCGCTCCAGGATGCGCCGATGACGTTCTGTCCCAGCGCGATGTGTCGACCAAGGTCGTGGGTCGCGACACAGTGCTCCAGATACGCCTGGATCTCCGGCTGGCGGGCATACGAGTGACTCCAGTCGGGATTCGGTGCGAACGAAAACGAATACAGCGCCGACTGCACGTCGCAGGCACAGCCGGGATAGCTGTTGTCACGCCAGGTACCGCCAGCGGCGTCGGCGCGCTCGAGAATGACGAAGTCGTCGATGCCGGACTGCCGAAGTCGGATGGCCATCCCGATGCCGGAGAAGCCGGCACCAATGATGATGAAGCGCCGTGTCTGTGACGCCTCGACATTCGATGCCGTCATGGCCCGCATACTCTCGGCACGCGTCGCATGCCGGCATACCACGGGTGATCCGTCTCATGATCCCCGTGGGTGCCAGAAGTACGTGGCACGGCGACTACGGCCGGCGCGGCGTCCGTGGCGCGGCGCCAGCCGCACGGTCGACACGGATGCTATACGCTCCGGTCTTGCCCGCACCCACGGTGTTGGCGCGGATCAGATACTCGCCGGCGGCATCGAAGGTGTGCGCGAGGCGTGCATTGTTGCCGCCGGCACCGTCATCATCGAACGCGATCTGGGACCACTCGCCGTCCGTCATCTGTCCAAGCACCAGATAGCTGTCGAAGTCCGTCGAACGCATCGTGACGGTGACTGCTTCGCCCGCCCGCACGGTGATGCGATAGAGATCGTAGAGCGAGCCGTCATCCCCTTCCTGTGCAGTTTCGGAAAGTGTACCGGACACCGTGGTATTCGCTGCAATGTTGAGAATGGTCGGCGGGCGAATCACGCGCTCGGACACCTTGATCGTGTAGCTCCCAGTGCTGTTGGCGTCGAGTGCCTGTGCGCGGATGATGTATTCGCCATCCTCCTTGACCGTGTACCGCAGCCGGGCATTCTTCTCTCCGCCGCCGTCATCATCCGTTTCATCGATCAGCAGTGAATCAGGCGTCATGCGGCCGATTCCGACGAACGAATCAACGTCGCCTGATGCCATCTCGATCACCAGCTTCTGTCCCTTGCGGGCCGAGATCTTGTAGAGATCGAAATAGGCGCCCTTCTCATCCACCGTCGGATCCGTTTCCGCCAGCTCGCCCGTCATCGGCGCGCCCAGCGTGACCATCTTTGGTGGTGTGATGATCACGGCGGGCAGCGTGTCGAGTCGCACGGTGAAGT
>JANNVN010000311.1:0-9052 GCA_031414435.1 Gemmatimonadaceae bacterium | reverse complement strand
TGACGCGAGTGTCCTGGCGGTCGAAAAACTCCGGCGTGACAAGTGGCCGATGCCTTGGCTGCATGCGTGGAGCGGGGACGGTCTCGAGACGCCGGCTCTGAAGACTCTGGGAGTTCTTGGCCTGCCCACCGCGGTACTCGTCGATGCAGAGGGTCGAATCGTGGCGGTGAACGACGGGCTGCGCGGCGACGCGTTGGAGCGGACGCTCGAGCGGTTGCTTCCGAAATAGTGGGTCTCCAGCACCGGGACGGCCTCCGCTGGCTTCATCTCCCGTTGCGATCGCCTCTGCGGTGTAGAATCGTGCCGTGCCGTGCACACTCATTCCCGGTGAAACGCGGCAACATCCGGCGAGATCCCGTGTCTTACGCGAAGCCCGAACAACTTCGCGCCCCGCTGCGTTATCTCTGGGCACACCCACCCCGTTCACCCAGAGGTCACCCACCCCCGTGGACGCGGTCGTCGAGTTCCTCCTCAAGTACCGGCCGGCCGCCTTCAGCCGCGGGACCCTCGCCTACGACCCGCTGATCCCGGTCAGGGCGGTGCTCCTGCTCGCTGCCCTCGGCGCTGCCCTCGCGCTCTGGACGCTGGCCCGACCGGGCCGCTCGATCACCAGCCTTTCGAGGCTCACCCTTGCCACGCTCCGGCTCGGTACGGTGGCGGTGATGGCCTGGTGCCTCTGCCGACCCGTTCTGGTCGTGGCCGAATCGCTCAAGCAGCGGAACGTGGTCGCGGTACTGGTCGATGACTCTCGCTCGATGCGCATTGCTGACGTGAACGGGGCACCTCGGTCGACCGCGTTGCGCACCCTTGCCGGTGGTCCCGACAGTTCGTTGCTGCGCGCCCTGGCCGTGCGCTATCAGGTGCGCGTCTACCGGACCAGTGCGAGCGGACGCGTGCCAAGTGTCGCTGCTCTCGGGTTCGACGGTGGACGCACACGACTCCTTGGCGCCATCACCCGCGTCGAGGATGAACTTGCCGGCACGCCGCTCAGCGGCGTGATCGTGCTGTCGGACGGCGCCGAAAATGGCGGCGGTGGCGATGCCGGACCTTCCGTCGCCGACCAACTGGCCACCTTGCGCGCACGCGGCGTGCCAGTCTACACGATCGGCATCGGCAGCGCGCGCTTTGCGAAGGACATCGAGATCTCGGAACTCGGCGGGCCTCGGCAGGCGTTGCGAAACGCTACCGTGCTGCTCGACGTGGTCATCACGCATCGTGGATTCGGCGACGCGTCTTTGCCGATCGTCGTCGAAGACTCGGGCCGTATCGTTGCGAGCGCAACCGTCCGCCTGTCGCGCGATGTCGAGTCCACGCCCGTGCGACTTCGTGTGCCGACGCCGGAGGCTGGTGCACGGCTGCTCACGGTTCGTGTACCGGTCCAGAAGGGTGAATTGATTGCCGAGAACAATGAGCGTCGGGCGCTGCTGACGGTACGTGACAGGCGCGAGAAGGTGCTATATGTGGAAGGGGAGCCTCGCCCCGAACTCAAATTCGCGCGGCGTGCCGTGGATGCCGATCGTCAGTTGCAACTGGTCACGCTCCTCCGCTCAGCCAAGGACAAATATCTGCGACTCGGCGTCAGCGACTCCCTCGAACTGATGAACGGGTTTCCGACGTCGCGTGCAGAGCTGTTCCACTATCGTGCAATCGTCCTCGGCTCCATTGAGGCGTCCTTCTTTACGGGCGATCAGCTCAAAATGATCAGCGACTTCGTCTCCGAGCGCGGTGGCGGACTGCTGATGCTGGGTGGGCGCGAGGCATTCGCGGACGGGGGATACGTCGGTACCGTGCTGGCCGACCTGGTGCCGGTGGACATGGAGGTCAGCACCCGGAGTGAGGAGCAGCGACTGGTGCCGGTGACGGCGGTGCCGACCCCGGACGGGTTGCGGCATCCGGCGCTGCAGGTCGCGGGGACGGACTCGCTGGTAGCGCTGCGCTGGCGAACGCTGCCTCCGCTCACGACCGTCAACCTGTTGACGCGCGCCAAGCCGGGAGCGACGGTTCTGTTGCAGGGGCGCATTGACGATCGGGGACTGACACGCCCCTTGCTGGCGACGCAGCGCTACGGACGCGGGCGGGTCATGGCGATGGGAGCGCAGGACGACTGGCTTTGGCAAATGCACGCGGACATCGCCGTCGACGATTCGACCCACGAACTGCTCTGGCGACAGATGCTGCGCTGGCTGGTGAACGATGTTCCTGATCGTGTGGAGGCGGTGACGGATGAGGCCAGTGGGTCGGGCGACGCCGTCCCACTGCGGGCCATCGTTCGTGACAGCGGCTACCTGCGGAGCAACGGTGTGACGGTGAGTGCGACTGTAGCGGGACCAGGGGGCGTGAGCCAGGAAATCCCGTTCGACTGGGCGATCGATCGTGACGGCGAGTATGCGGCGTCATTCGTGCCGGCGGGCGATGGTCTGCAGGAGGTACGCGTGCGGGCGGTGTCGGGCACAGACACGACGCTCTCGCAGGCCGCATACGTGCGGGTCGCTCAGCCCGTGGAGGAGTACTTTGGTGCCGAGCGTCGTGACGGCCTGCTGCAGCAGCTTGCGCGGGAGACGGGTGGACGCACGTACGCGCCCGATCGCGCCACGGACGTTGCGCGCGACCTTACGTACAGCACCAGTGGTGCGACGGAAATCCGGCGGCTCGATCTCTGGGACGCACCGCTGGTGCTGATCGTGTTGCTGTCACTGCTCGGCGGCGAGTGGGTGCTGCGGCGTCGTCGGGGGCTGACGTGAGCGCGCGCCGAAGTATGCAGTACGTGCGCAAGCTGCTGCTTCTCACGCTGCTTGCCACTGGCGCACGCGAGCTGCGTGCGCAGGAAGCTGGCGCCACGCACCTCGTCGTGATTGCCGGCGTGAGCGGTGAGGCACGCATCGGTACCGAGTGGCACGGGATGGCGATGGCGCTCGCGACTGCCGCCACACAGCGATTCGGGATTCCCGCGGGGCGAGTCGTCGTCCTCGAACAGGATTCGACACGCGATGCCGGCCGGGTGCAAGGAAGATCGAGCAAGGCAACGATCGAGCGTGTGCTTGGTGGCATCGCCAGAACTCTGACGGTCGCTGATCGACTGGTGGTGATCGTGATGGCGCACGGCTCGTCGTTGAGCGGAGAGACCCGGGTGAATCTGCCAGGTCCGGACATGACCCCCGCTGATTTCGCGCGTGTGCTGGCGCCGGCCACCGCGTCGATGATCGCCTTTGTCCAGACTGGCAGCGCGAGCGGCGAGTTTGCGGCTTCACTGGCTGGACCTCGTCGCATCGTCATCACCGCCACGAAGAGCGCACGCGAGCAGAACGAAACGCTCTTTCCCGGTCCGTTCGTGCGCGCGCTCACAACCGATGCCGGCGATACGGACAAGGATGGGCGCGTCTCGCTGCTCGAAGCCTTTACCTATGCGCAACGCGAGGTCGAACAGGTGTTCACCAAGGGCAACCTGCTGGCAACTGAACATCCGCAGCTCTCCGACGGTGCAGACGGAGGTCGTGCGCGCACGTTCCATCTCGCATCGACCGCCGGAATGGCGGCCGCGGCGAGTCCGGCAACCGCCGGCGCACTCACTGCGCGGGCCGAAGTCCAGGCTCGCATCGACGCTTTGCGGGCGCGGCGGAGCACGCTCAGCGAAGATGCCTACCTCCAGGCGCTCGAGCCATTGATCGTGGAGCTCGCCGAACGCACTCGCGCGCTCCGTGGCGCACCAGGCGTGGTGAAGCCGTGAGCGCGCGCAGGCGGACGCTGCGTCCGATCGTCGCCATCGCCCTTGTCGGTGCGGCATCGGCTGTCATGGCGCGTGTGGTCGAGGGGCAGACACGCCCACCGGCAGGCACTGCGGCTGCCACCAGCACGCCCGCCGCAAACACCGCATCGGCGTTGTACCTGCGCGGCGCGTATGATCAGGCGATCGCTGCCGCCGACCAAGCGCTGAGCGGGCCGAACGCGACGCCGGTGCACGCTGTGGCCCTGATTCGCTCACTGACGGATGTGGGCCGGCCCGCCGAAGCGCTGAGTCGGGCCGCGAAGTGGCGTGGTAACCCGGACGTGTCGTGGGCCTTTGCCGTTGCGCTGGAATCGCTTGGCCGGCTGGATGATGCGGACGAAGCGTGGACGAACGCTGCCCGTGGCACCGACTCGCTCCGCGCCCGCGTCGAACGGTTGCGTCTCCAGCGCGATCGCGGCGGCGCCGACAGCGCCACGCCGCGCCTGACACGGCTGGTGGAGAGTGTCGATCGCCGCGGCGGTGCACGGAGTGCAAGTGAATTCCATGCGATGGCGACGGCAGCAAGGCTGCTCGGCCGCTCCGATCCGCAGCGCTTCAAGGATGCCCTGCGCTTGTACGACCGTGCGCTGGCGATCGAACCGACACGGCTCGACGCACGCGTCGAGCTGAGCGAGATGTTCCTCGAGAAGTTCAATTTCGCCGACGCTCGCACGACGTTGCAGCAGGTGTTCTCGCTCAACCCCAGACATCCCCGCGCACTCGCGGCGCTGGTGCGCGTCAACGCTCTCGACGGGCAGCGCGCCGCGCGTGATCCATTGCTGCAGTTGCTCGCGGTGAATTCAGCCAGCCCGGACGGCCATGCACTGGCGGCGAAACGGCTGATCGATGCAGAACAGTATGACGCGGCGATCGCGGAGGCGCGGAAGGGGCTGGTGGTCGACAGCACGGCGCCCGGCCCATGGGTGGCGATCGCTGCCGCGCGGTGGCTGGCGCTGGATACGGCGGGACATCGCGCAGCGCTCGAGCGGGCCCATCGACGGCTGCCCGGATCAGCGCTTGCCGAAGTCGAACTGGCCGATGTGTCGGCGCGGAACCGGTTGTACGCAGACGCGGTGCGGTTCGCGCGCGCCGGTGTGGCGCGCGACGGCCGTGATGCCCGGGCGCTGGCATTGCTCGGCATCAATCAGTTGCGGATTGGTCAGGTGGCGAGCGGGCGCGCGACACTCGAACGAGCATTCGCGCTCGATCCATTCGATGTGTGGGTCAAGAACACCCTCGACCTGCTCGACACATACGCCAAGGCGCGCACGGTGGCGACGGAACACTTCCATCTCGTGATCGAGCCCGGCGACGCCGACGTGATGTCGATGTATGCGGCACCGCTCGCGGAGGAAGCGTATGCGTCGCTGACGACGCGCTACGGGTTCAAGCCATCGGAGCGGGTGCGGGTGGAGTTCTACCGCAGCCACGCGGATTTCAGCGTGCGCGCAGTCGGCCTGGCGGGCCTTGGTGCTCTCGGCGTGGCGTTCGGCAATGTGCTCGTGGTTGATGAGCCGCCGGCGCGTGATCGCGGTGAATTCAACTGGGCTTCGGTGCTCTGGCACGAGTTTGCACACACCATCACCCTTGGCGCGACCGACAATCGGGTGCCGCGCTGGGTCTCGGAAGGGTTGTCGGTGCACGAGGAGCGGCGTGCACGGCCCGAATGGGGCGGCGGGGTGACGCCCATGCTGATCGCCGCCTACAGCGCGAACCGATTGCAGCCCGTCAGTCGATTGAACGATGGCTTCGTGCATCCGAGGTATGGTCAGGAAGTCATTCTGTCGTATGCGCTGGCGGCGTATGTCTTCGAGATGCTCGAAGAGCGGAAGGGAATGGCTGGAATCCGCGCACTGCTCAACGGCTACCGGATCGGTCAGCGCACGCCGGAGCTGATGCGGCAGGTCTATGGCCTCGACTCGACGGCACTCGATGGGACCTTCGACCGCTGGTTTCGATCGAAGTTCGCGCGGGAGTTTGCCGCAGTGCGAGGCGAAGTGCGCACCGGCGCCGACGGCGAGACCACCACGGAGCTGGCTGGTCCACTGCGCGATGCGCTCACCGCCGCCGCCGCGGCCATGCAACAGAAGCAGTGGCCCCAGGTGATCGCGGCGGCACAACGTGGCGTCACGCTCTTTCCCGAATGGGCGGAGCCGGGTAGCGGGTACCATTTTCTCGTTGCCGCTCATACCGCCGTTGGGAACACCGCAGGCGCCCGTGGCGCACTGGCGGCGATCACCGCGCGCAATGGGGACGCCATTGACGAGAACATCACGCTGGCGGGCTTGCTCGAGGCGGCGCGCGACTCGGCCGGCGCGGTCGCAGCCCTGCAGCGTGCCGCCCTTGCCGATCCGTTCGACGCGAAGGTACACGCGAGGCTTGGTGAGCTGACCTTCGTCAGGCGCGACTGGCCGTCGGCGATTCGTGCGCGCCGGGCTGTGATCGCCCTCGGACCAACGGATCGCGCCGATGCGTTGTATCGACTGGCACAGGCGCTGGCCGCGTCCGGTGACCGTACGGCGGCACGTCGCGAAGTGCTGCGTGCCCTTGATCTCGCCCCCAACTTCGAGGCAGCGCAGGATCTGCTGCTCTCTCTCCGCGCTCCCGGGAAAGCCCCATGACTCATCGCACCCGCTGGTGGCTCTGTGCGTTGCTCTCGCTGCCAGTGCTGACACTGTCAGCGCAGCGATTCCGGCGATCGTCACCCGGTGAGACGCCGAACCCGAATGTGCGCTATGACGGGCGCTTCACCTTCCTGCGTGTGAAGTTCGAACCGCTCGGCGGCGGCCGCGACCTGAAGTGGGATCACGACTACCCGACGGCCGAGACGCACCTGATGAAGATCCTCGACGAGGTGTCGACCATGAAGCCGCAGCTGGAGGGCAGCAACATCCTCTCCTTCGCGGACAAGGGACTCTTCGAGTACCCTGTCGCATACGTGTCCGAGCCGGGCTTCTGGACGATGACGCCCGAGGAGCTGGCCGGGGTGCAGGCGTACGTGAACAAGGGTGGCTTCATCATCTTCGATGATTTTGCCGGACGACACTGGCTCAATTTCGAGGAGCAGTGGCGCACCGCCTTCCCAAACCTGGTGCCGGTGCAGATCGACAAGTCGCATCCGATCTTCGACTCGTTCTTCCGGATCGAGAGCCTCGAGATGTCGCACCCGAACTTCGGCATCAAATCGGAATTCTGGGGGGCTTACGAGGACAATGATCCGTCGAAGCGACTGGTCATGATTGCCAATTTCAACAATGACATCGGCGACTACATGGAGTTTTCCGATCAGGGCCTGCTCCCGATCTCGCTCACCAACGAAGCGTACAAGCTCGCGGTGAATTACGTCGTCTACGCGCTCACTCACTGACCATGCCTGCTGATCTCACCGCCACGTCGCTCTCGGCGCTGGACGACGTCGCCCTTGCCGATCGCCTGCGCGACGGTCGCACGGCCATTCTTTCCGAGCTGCACAAACTGATCGTTGGTCAGGAGGCGGTGATCGAGCAGGCCTTGATCGCGCTCTTCGCCGGTGGCAATTGCCTGATCGTCGGCGTACCGGGACTGGCCAAGACGCTGCTGGTGCACACGATGGCCCAGGTGCTCGATCTCAAGTTCTCGCGTGTGCAGTTCACGCCAGACCTGATGCCGAGTGACATCACAGGTACCGACATCATTCAGGAGGATGCCGAGACCGGCCGCCGCCGGATGACCTTCGTGCCTGGGCCGGTGTTCACGAACATCCTGCTGGCCGACGAGGTCAATCGGACGCCGCCGAAGACACAGGCCGCGCTGCTGGAGGCGATGCAGGAGCGCCGGGTGACAGTGCAGGGACGCACCTATCCGCTCGACGCGCCGTTCTTCGTGTTCGCCACCCAGAACCCGATTGAACTCGAGGGCACCTATCCGCTGCCGGAAGCGCAACTCGACCGGTTCATGTTTCAGGTCGTGATGGGCTATCTGACTGAGGAAGAGGAGCTGCAGGTGGTGCAGCAGACGACCGCGATCCAGCGCCACGAGTTCCGGCGGGTGATGAGCGCGGCCGAGATCGTGGCCTACCAGGCGCTGGTGCGCCGCGTCCCGGTCGCGGATGCCGTGGGGCGCTACGCCGTCCACCTCGTGCGTGCGACGCGGCCCGACTCGCCGCTGGCGCCGAAGCAGGTCAAGGATTGGGTGAGCTATGGCGCATCGGTGCGGGCAGCGCAGTTTCTCGTCCTCGGCGGCAAGGCACGCGCGTTGATGCACGGCCGGTACCACGTGAGCTTCGAGGATATTCAGGCGCTCGCAGCGCCGGTGCTGCGCCACCGCGTGTTGCTCAACTTCCATGCACAGGCCGAGAAGGTGACCACCGATCAGCTGGTGGATGTGCTGCTGGCGTCGGTACCGCGTCCGAGCGCAGGCCTCAAGTGAACGTCAGCGTTCGGTGGAGCCGGCACCGGAGACAGGCGTGAGCGAACGGCTCATGCTGGACCCGGCAGCACTCGCACGCATCGGCAATCTGGAGCTGGTGGCGCGCTGGGTAGTGGAAGGGTTTATCTCCGGGTTGCACCGGTCACCGCACCTCGGCTTCTCGACTGACTTTGCCGAGCATCGTCCGTATGTGCCGGGGGACGACATCCGGCACGTGGACTGGCGGGTGTTCGCGAGGACAGAACGCACGTATCTCAAGACATACGAGGCGGATACCAACACCAATTTCACCGTGCTGCTCGATGTGTCTGCCTCGATGGGATACGCACATGGCGGTGTGACCAAACTGGCTTACGCGAAACTGGTGGCGGCTACACTCTCGTGGTTCTCCCGCCGGCAGCGCGATCGTGTTGGACTGGTGACCTTCGCCGACGATGTGCGCGACATCGTGCCGCCCTCGGCGCGCCACCTTCCGAATGTGTTGCATGCGCTGGAGCGCGCAACAGCCAATGGTGCCGGATCGCTGGCGCGGCCGATTGCGAAGATTGCACAGTCGCAGCCGCGCCGCGGGATCTTCGTGTTGCTGTCTGACCTCTACGAGCCGGCCGCCGATGTGCTCCGGGCATTGGGACCGCTCACCGGCGCCGGGCACGACGTCATCGTCATCCAGCTGCTTGACGCGGCCGAGCGAACGTTTCCATTCGACGACGCGACGACATTCAAGGACCTGGAGAGCGGTGAGCGACTGCCGGTGAGTCCGGCCAAGATGCGTGCGAGGTATGTCGCCGCGATGGATGCCCATGTGAATGCAATGCGCGCGCGGCTGGGCGGAGGGCGCATCGACTACAGCCTCGTCGACACGTCGCAGCCACTCGACCGCGT
>JANNVN010000310.1:0-5765 GCA_031414435.1 Gemmatimonadaceae bacterium | reverse complement strand
GTCGAAGCGGGGCCTGAGCTCGCGTTCCGGTACCCGGTCTCCGACAGCGCACAATTCACCGTGCGACAGATCCGGGACGCAGTGCCATCGCCTGATGGCAAGACGCTGGCCTTCGTCGCCATGGATCGATTGTATGTGATGGATTGGCCCGCGGGGACACCGCGACGTGTCTCGTCGATGAACGCAATCGAAGCCGATCCGGCGTGGTCACCTGATGGCCGGTCACTGGCATGGGTGACGTGGACGGACGGTGGCGGAAAACTATACAAGGCGGCGGTGACCGCAGCGCGCACAGCCGGTGTCGTCGCACTCAGTCGTGGCACCAGCACGTTGCGCCAGCCGGCGTGGTCGCAGAATGGTGCGCGCATCGTCGTCACGCAAACGGCCGCGCAGGGTCGACGCGATCAAACAGGGGTCACCGCGCCAACGAACCTGGTCTGGTACCCGTCGACGGTGGCCGGCGGCGATGGCAGCGACGGCACCGTCATCGCACGTGCGGCCGGACGCAGCAAGCCGCACTTCACCAACGACACAACACGGATCTTCTTCTCGTCGACACAGAACGGCCTCGTGTCGCTTCGCTGGGATGGCACCGATGAGCAACGCCATCTTCGTGTGACCGGTCCTGCCGCGCCGCAGGGCGGTGATGACCATGACCTCAGCGAACTGGAGTCGCCGCGCACGCCGGAAGAGCCTGGGTCGCCAGGGCCACCAGCATCGCTGACCCTGATGTCACCGCGGGGCGATGTGGCGCTGGCGCAGATCAACCTCGATTTCTACACCGTGGTCGTCCCTCCGCGTGGCGTGGCGGCATCAGTCAGCGTCGCGGACGTCAACACGGCAATCGTGCCCGTGAAGAAGCTGACGGATATCGGTGGGCAGTTCCCCGCCTGGTCTGCCGACGGCAAACGCCTGCACTGGTCGATCGGCAACGCGCACGTCGTCTACGATCTCGACTCGGCGCGGGTCCGCGACGCCGCGATCACGGCCTCGCGACGCGACTCGTCCCTGGCCGACTCGTTGCGGCCAAAGCCGTACCTGCCGCAGGAGCGCCGTGTGCTCGTGCAGGCCGCGCGTGACCTGCCGCGTGGCACCGTCGTACTGCGGAACGCGCGGATCGTCACCATGAAGGGTGACGAGATCATTCCCAGCGGCGACATCGTCGTGCGCGACAATCGCATCGCGGCGATCGGTGCAGCGGGAACCGTCACCGTGCCCAGTGGCGCCACCTCGATGGACATGGCCGGTGCGACGATCGTTCCCGGCTTCGTCGACACACACGCGCACCTCCGCGCCGAGCGCGGCACGATTCACGAAACACAACCGTGGGCGTATCTCGCCAACCTTGCCTACGGCGTCACCACCACGCGTGACCCGCAGACGGCCACCACCGATGTGCTGACCTATCAGGACATGGTCGAAGCCGGTCAGATCATCGGGCCGCGCGTCTACTCCACCGGCCCGGGCATCTTCGATCAGGATCAGATCCGCGATCAGGAGCATGCGCGCAGCATGCTCAAGCGGTACAGCAGCTACTACGACACCAAGACGATCAAGATGTACGTCGCCGGTGTGCGGCAGGTGCGGCAGTGGATCATCAAGGCGGCGCGTGAACAGCAGCTGATGCCCACCACCGAGGGCTCACTGGATGTGAAACTCAATCTCAGCGAAACACTCGACGGGTATCCCGGTCTCGAGCACTCGATGGGCATCACACCGTTGGCCAAGGATGTCACGGGGCTGATGGCGTGGTCGAATCGGACGTACACGCCGACGCTGCTCGTGAACTACGGTGGACCGTGGGGCGAGAACTGGTTCTACACCCGCGAGAATCCGTATGCGGATCCGAAGCTGCAGCGCTTCACGGCCTATGAGGAGCTGGCCCAGAAGACGCGTCGACGCATGGCAACTCTGCCTGGTGGCAGCACGGCTGGCGGCTGGTTCCGCGAGGAGGAATACATCTTCCCGAAACTGGCGGCCGATGCGACGCAGATCCTTCGCGCCGGCGGCCGTCTCGGTATCGGCAGCCACGGGCAGTTGCAGGGACTCGGCTACCACTGGGAACTGTGGGCCATGGCCAGCGGTGGCATGACGACACACGAAGCCCTCCGCGTCGCCACGCTCATCGGGGCACAGGCCATCGGCCTTCAGGGCGACGTCGGGTCACTCGAAGTCGGGAAGCTCGCCGATCTGCTCGTGCTCGACCGGGATCCGCTGGCGGACCTTCGCAACACCAACACACTCCGCTACGTGATGAAGAACGGGCGGCTCTATGACGGCGCGACGCTGGCGGAGCAGTACCCCACGAAGAGGGCAGCGCCGGAGGTGCAGAATCGGCCCGCCGCACCGCAGGCCAAGGCGGGAACGTCCAAGTGATGTGACCAGTCCCTGAGGCCGGTGGTACTTCGGGCGAGTCGATGCATCGCGGTGACACCTTTCGCCGCCGCGATGCGCGACATGGCCCGCATCGGAAGGAAGGACCCATGAATCCCAAAACCAGATGGCGAGCGGTACTTCTCGCCGCCGCCACTTTGCTTGCCGCGTGCGCGTCGCCGACCGCACCGGAAGGCGCGATCACAGTCAGCACCACGGCCGACCGGTTCACGCGAGACTCGCTCGGGTTCGCGCGCATCTCGTTTCGCGTCAGTAACTCCGGGCCGCGCACCCTCTTCGTACCTCGGTGTGGGGCAGCGGTTGCGGGCAATGTGCAGCGCAGCGAAATGGGCGTGTTCAGCCTCGCAGCCGCAGGAGAGCTCTGTCCCAGCTCCCTGTTCCTCGGCCCGCTCGGCCTCGAGGCGGGGCAAACCGTAGCCAGCACACAGACCGTTCGTGTGCCGGCCGGCGAGTATCAGATCACCATGCCCGTGGCGCGCAACGCCGGCGATTCCCCGACCGGTGAGAGTCGATCGGCGTTCTTTACGATCGAATAGCGGCCGGCCGGCCCTTTCTGTGGCCCGTTTCACGGTGTAAATCGCAGGGTGGTTCCAGCCTCCCGCTTCTCCCAGCGAGTACACGCCATGAGCGACAGCAAGATGCCGAACAGCCGACGAACATTCCTCAAGCTCGCCGGTGTTCTGGCGGCTGGTTCCGCGGCCGGATGCCAGCTCGAGACACGGAATCCAGAGGCGCAGGCAGTGCCTGGCGCCGATCGCTCAACCGGATTTGACCGGAACGTGCTCGACGCGCTCGCGGAAATCGTGCTGCCGAGTGAACTCGGGCCGAAGGGTCGTGATGCCGCGACCGGCGCGTTCATCGTCTGGGCGGATGGATATTCGCCTGTCGCCGAGGAGATGCATGGCTACGGCTACGCCGACATCCGGTTTCTCCCACCAGATCCGTCGCCGACCTGGCGATCGCAACTCGAAGCGCTCGACCTGCTGGCGAAGAAGCCTCAGCAAAAGTCATTCGCGCAGCTGGCACCAGCGGCCCGCCGCGCCGTGCTCGACGTCGCACTGAAAGGCCATGGCGGTGAGCGCCTCCCTGCTCCACTCGACGCCACCCACATCGCGATCGCGCTGCTTGCACACTGGGCCTCCAGCCCCGATGCGTGGGACCTTGCCTACGGCGCGAAGATCACGCCCGACAGTTGTCGCACGCTGGCTGAGGCAACTCCCCGGCCGCTGCCCATCACCGGTCTCCGCGCATGAAGACCATCGACACTGATATCCTGATCGTCGGCAGCGGGATCACCGCAGCGCTGATGGCCGCCAGACTCTCGGAGACGACGAAGCGAGCCATCACCGTCGTCGAAGCTGGAAAACCGACTACGCCATTCGCCGATCGCACGAAAGCGCGCGCGCGGTTTCTCGCGTATGGCGAGAGCCCGTGGAAGCAGGATCACCTCGATGACCAGAACGCCTACGGTACCACGTGGGGATTCTCGCCCAGCATGCATGTCGGCGGCCTTGCGATGCACTGGGGCGGCGTGTCGCCACGGTATTCGCCGGAGGATTTTCGCCTCAAGTCGCTCTATGGCGTGGGCGATGACTGGCCGTTCACCTATGACGAACTCGATCCGTTCTATCAGGAAGCCGAGGAGCGCATGGGTGTCGCAGGTGAACAGGGGCCGGTGGCGCTCGATCCTCGCGGCAAGCCGTATCCGCTGCCGCCGCTGCCGGTGAACTACAACCTGAAGCAACTGCAGCAGTTCGCCACCAGCGCGGGCATCGCCACCTGGAGTACGCCGTCGGCAAAGAACTCCGTCCCCAATGCCGGTCGCGCGCAGTGTCAGCGGTGTGATACCTGTTATCCCGTCTGCCCCACTGGCGCCAAGTATTCGCCCGATTTCACGTGGGACGCGCTGGTGCGCGACAAGAAGGTGACGCTCCTGACGCAGACGCTGGTGCGCCGGCTGGTCGCTGACCCGAAGTCAGGAGCGATCGTGCGTGCCACGGGCAACCTCACCGACGCCACCGGCGAGGAAGTGACGATCACGGCGAAGACCTTTCTCCTCGCGGCAGGATTCACCTGGTCACCACACCTGTTGCTGCTCTCGCGCGATGCGGCACACCCGGATGGCCTGGCGAATCGCAGTGGACTGGTGGGCAAGTATCTGGCCGGACATCGCAACGTGAACGCGTACCTCACACTGCCGATGGAGCTTTACCCCGGCATCAACGTGCAGCATTCGCTGGTGTCGAAACAGTTCATGCGCGTGCCGAAGAGCGGCCGGTATTTGCGGCACGATCTGCGCCTGTGGGAGTCAAGCGTGGGGCGTGAGCCTCGCCTCCGCGACGAACAGGGCGGCCTTCAGCTCGGAGACGCGCTGCTCAACGACTGGCGCGTGCGTGCCAAGGGAGCCACGGCTCGCGTCCGCGCGTACTACGACGTGATCCCTGATCGTGAAAGCAAGCTGACGCTCGACACCACGAAGACCAATCGTTTTGGTGATCCGATGCCGACGCTTGCGTTTCGGGACGCGCCGGAGAGTGCTGCGATCAAGCCATGGCAGGAAGAACAGATCGCCGCGCTGTTTCGTCGAATGGCAAAGGCCGGAAACGGAACGCTGCTGAAGATGGAAAACAGTGTCAACGATCTCGGCCAGGAGCATCCGGCAGGTGGCTGTCGCATGGGCGACGACCCGGCGCAGAGTGTGGTCGACAAATGGGGCCGCTCGCACGATCACGACAACCTGTGGGTGGCGGGCGCGCCAACGCAGCCGAGTGCGGGGTGCTGCAACGGAACGCTGACCTTCGTCGCCGTCGGGCTGCGTACCGCATCCGCAATCGCTAGCGCGTAACCGGGCGCGTTGGTACGCGTGCCGTGGCAGCAGTTATGGCCACAGCACGCGTACCGCAGCATCAGAACCGGATTCCGTACGACAGCTGCGTGTAGAACGGGATCAGCGGCTTCGTCCTGAAATCCTGGCTGACCGCCTGCCCAACCCTGACGGTGAAGTCCGTCCGCCCGAGGGTCACGCCAGTCTGCACACCGGTGAGCAGATTGCCGCCGGTCGGGATGTACCACCCTGTCACCAGACCTGGGTTGAGATCGGTGGCAGCTTTCACGTGCTTCACATGCGTGATGATCGCCTTGTCGAAGGTCACTTCACCGGCGACAAACCAGCGACGCGTGTAATAGCCGGCGACGCCGGCGAACTCACTGCCGAAGTTCTGCAGCACCGCCTGCGAGTTCTCGAACCGTCGGAAGATCCCGTTCGCCTTCACCGTGGCGGAGAATCCGCCAATGTGCATCACTTCCATCTGCAGACCGCTGCGCACCTTGAAATCGTCGGTCAGCTTGTCGCCGGCGGGAAAACTGTAGTC
>JANNVN010000309.1:0-34752 GCA_031414435.1 Gemmatimonadaceae bacterium | reverse complement strand
AGCACCCGATACGCAGTATCAGCGGCGTTTCCACCGCATCCTCAACCGTCACGCGCACACGTTGGACCGCGCCCACCGAGACCCGGTCGAGCTTCCGGTGGCCGATCGTCGTGCCGCGGGCAACTTCGCGCCATCCACGGCCGGCGTGTACCTCGATCCGGTAGGCGGCGATGCGCTGACCCAGTGTGATGTCCTCGCGCAGGGCGATGATGCCGACATTGGCATCAGGCTTCAGCGCAACTTCTGTCACCGCTGATCGTGCGCCGCGCGGTGTGAATCGTGCCGATCCCTGTACGACGAGATTGCGTGCAAAGAGTGCATCGAGGCGGCTTCGCATGGCCATCAGGCTTGCCACATCGGCTGGCTGAAACTGCCCATCCCGGCCGGGCGGCACATTCAGCAGCAGCTTCGAGTTGCGACCCACCGACGAGAAGTACAATTGCACCAGATCGTCCGCCGTGCGCACCTTCTCGTCCTCTTCGGGATGGTGAAACCACCCCGGCCGGATCGAGACATCGGTTTCGCCGGGGCGCCACACGGTGCCATCACGATCCCCATCCTGCAGTGAACGCATCACCTCGTCGCCGCTCATCCCGGGCACAGTCACGATCCGCGGATCGACAGTGGACCAGTTGGTGGTGCCGGCTGCGCCACGTTCATTGCCGATCCAGCGCAGATCGGGACCGGCATCGGAGAACATCACGGCATTCGGCTGCAATCGGCGCACGGTACTCCACGTGCGCGGCCAGTCGTACACCTGCTTCTTTCCGTTCGGCCCCTCGGCATTGGCGCCGTCGAACCATACTTCGTTGATGGGGCCGTATTGCGTCAGCAACTCGGTGAGTTGCGCGGTGTAGAGATCGTTGTAGCGTGGTGAGTCACCGTACACCGGTTCGTGGCGATCCCATGGCGACAGGTAGAGGCCTGCCTTCAGCCCTTCGGCGCGACAGGCGTCCACGAACTCGCGCACGACGTCGCCCTTCCCGTCGCGCCACGGGCTCGATGCCACACTATGGCGAGTGGTTTTCGACGGCCAGAGGCAGAAGCCATCGTGATGCTTGGCGGTGAGAATCATCGCCTTGAATCCCGCCACTCTGGCGGTGCGCGCCCACTGGCCGGCATCGAGCGCCGACGGATCGAAGATCGCAGGGGATTCGGTGCCGTCACCCCATTCGCGATCGGTGAAGGTGTTGACCCCGAAGTGCACGAACATCGCGAGCTCGTCGCGCTGCCATTCGAGTTGCGCGCGTGACGGGCGAGGGCGGGCGGTTGGAGGCAGCGTGGGTCGTGACCCCATCGCGTCGAGTCCTCGCGCGCGCAGCGCGGCAGTGGCGATGGCCGCGGTGCGGAGAAAGGCGCGTCGGTCGAGGCTCATTCAGCGGGTACCGGTCGGCGTCGCGAACGATGTTTCCATTGAGGCGCTGCGCAAGGCGCGGTCAGATGAGATTCCGCGACGGCCTGTATCCCCAATAACATATCGCCACAGCGCGTCAGTTCGGCGGGAGCACTCACGCACCGAACTGACCCGGCGTGTCAGAACGCCGAGGGCAGGCGATTCCGGATGTCGCGCTGACCATTGACGACGCCGATTGCCACGCTCACGCCGAAGGCGAGCGCCGTACCTGTTCCGATCAGTGGAATCAGTGCGACCACCGGCGTCGCCAGCAAACCGGCGCCGAATCCGGCAACGATCGGTGCCCAGCCCGACTGGGCTGCCGTGACGAAGCGGAGACGCTCGCGCACGAAGGCGCGCGCCTGCGTGAAGCCGAGATAGGTGACGACGAGGCTGGCGGCGTAAGCAAGAATGGTGAACATGGTGCTGCTCCTCCGGTAAACTGTCGAGTACTGCAATGTCGGAACCTACGGCGCCGATGCCACGAAGTTTCGACTCCGAGCGCAAAGTGGCTGGCCTGACGGGCTGCTCTGGATACTCTTCAGGTACACCGCACACCGACGTTCACGGCTCTGAGCAGAGGTTCGGCATGACAGGAGGGTTGTACACGGGCAACGGCGAGCCGGCACTCGACGGGAGCTACGGGCTGGTGCCTCGAGGGTACCGGCTACCGGCCAGCACACGCACGGGCGGTGTCACGCTGCAGGTCTCGGATCTGGCGCGGTCGCGGGACTTCTACGAGCAGACCCTCGGCTTTCGCGTCAGCGACACTGGGTCCGGTCGAATGCTGCTCGGTACAGGTGCCAACGAAGGCCCGTTGATCGAGCTCCAGGAGAATCGCGCCGGGCGCAGCCTGCGCACCGGCAGACGGCTCGGGCTCTACCACGTTGCGATCCTCCTTCCATCGCGCAGCGAGCTCGGCCGATTCCTCGCTCACCTGAACGGCCTAGGCATCCGCGCTGGGTCGGCCGATCATCTCGTGAGTGAAGCGCTGTACCTGCAAGATCCGGATGATCTCGGGATCGAAGTGTACGCGGACAGAGCACAGACCCTGTGGCGACGGAACGGGCGTGAACTCCTGTTGGCGTCCGATCCGATGGACTCGCGAGGGCTACTCGCCGCGGCTGGCGACACCCCTTGGACCGGTATGCCATCAGGCACGACGGTCGGTCACGTTCATCTGCACGTGGGTGATCTGGAAGTCGCTGAACAGTTCTTTGGCGATGCCGTGGGCTTCGACCGTATGGTCTGGTCGTATCCCGGGGCCCTGTTTCTGGGCGCGGGCGGCTATCACCATCATCTGGGCACGAACACGTGGGCGGGCGATCGGGCTCAGCCCGCCGCGCCGGACGACCCGCAACTCGTCGAATGGTCACTGCTGCTGCCAACGGTCGTCGATGTGCAAGCGGTCGCCGAGAACCTCCAGTCGCTCGGCCATCCGATCACGCCGGACGGGGACGATGTGCTAGTGCGCGATCCGTGGGGCACCCAGCTGCGATTGCGGCCCACACGCGGGTAGCGCGCGGGCGGCGTCCGTGGCGTCAGAGTCCGCGGCCACCCGTGAGCAGACTGTACACCGGTCGCGCACCAGCACGCATCGCTGCGCCGACGGCGACACTGATGGCGACCACCAGCAATGGCGCCAGCAGATACGTCCAGAAGTTGATATGCGGGATGCCGGTACCCGCCTTCAACGCCGCTTCAGTGACATAGTTCACCATCGGCACGTGCAGTGCGTAGATGATGAACGAGAAGCCGGCGAGCCAGCGAAAGAGCGCCTGCCGCATCGCCGCGCGGGCCAGACCGTCCAGGCCGAACCAGGCAGTCAGCAGCCCGGCCGCCTCACCACCGCGGTGCAGTGCCATCATCGTGAAGGCGATCGGCTCCGACATGGATTCGACGGTGAACGCCATCCAGGTCTTGATCCCACACAGCCCGAGCCAGAGGGCGAGCATCAGTGGCGCACGGAACCACGTCGGCTTGGCCAGCACGTCAACGTTCCTGATGGCCAGCCAGATGCCGAGCGAGAAGAACAGCAGCCCCCCAGCCTCCAGAAGGAACCACGCCAGGCCGGCGACGGCGAAGAACACAGCCGGCCAGCGTGTCACGGCAATCCGCAGCCAGGGATAGATCGCGCTCAGGATCAGCAGCGTGCGGAGGAACCAGAGCTGAAATGCCGAGGGGTCGAACAGCCAGCGGTCGAGGAGTTGCCGTGCCGTATAGCCGGTGACGAACGGTGTCTCTGGGCCGAAGGAACTGAGGCCAGCGGCGCGTACGATCTCCCGTGTTGGCGCCCACAGCTCGAGTGCGGCGGTGATGCCGAGTGCGATGGCGCTCCAGGCGAGATAGGGAATGCCGAGTGTCCGGAGGCGCTTCACCAATCGCGAGCGGTGCGTGACGGAGCCATCGTCCCGCCAGGCAAAGATGTACCCGGAGATCGCGAACAGGATCGGAATACGGAACCGCACCAGCCCATTGGCGATCAGGTACTGCAGCACAGTGTCCCACGTCGGTGCCTCTTGGACGAGGGTCATCGCGGAGAGATAGCGCGGGTGCAGGTTGAAGGCGTGCACGTACACCAGCAGCACCATCGCCATCAGGCTCCAGAACCTGAGGCGCGTGCTGAGTTCTGGCGACAGGGATCGCGCGCTGGTGTGTGTTGGTGCCGTCATATTGACGGTGTACGTGACGCGCGTCGGGAGGTTTCGGGGTCGCAGCCGTTGAGGCATTGCGTCGCCTCTGTGACGTGGTTTCATCGGTACGTGTGTGCCGTCGCCGGCGTGGTGATGTCTGCCGTACGGGCCTGCCGTGGCACGCGCGCAGCGATGCAGGCGTCGCCTGCCACCCGCGGTTCGCGCATACGTGACGTACACTCCATCCTCGGCTTTCTTCGCTTCACCTCACGCATCGCGAGCCGTTACCTGCACATGGTGTCACTTCACGCACAGGTTTCATGCATCGCACACCTGTGCCCAACCAGTCGCGGAGCCATCAGTGAAGATAACGGATATCGCATTCGGAATCACCGACTGGTCAACGGTCGAACGCACGGAGCACATCGGCGAGCGCGGCGTGGCGCACTGGCGCACGCGGCAGTTCGGCAGTGTCCGCGTTCGCATGGTGGAGTACTCGGCCGACTATCTCGCCGATCACTGGTGCGCGAAGGGACACATCCTGCTGGTTCTCGACGGTGAACTGCGGACTGAACTCGAGGATGGTCGCACGTTCACACTGACGGCGGGCATGAGCTATCAGGTGGCCGACGATGCGGAAGCACACCGATCGGTCTCAGTGGGTGGCGCGACGCTGTTCATCGTGGACTGATGCCCCTTGATCTCGCGGATCCAACGGCGCACAAGGCAACAGCAAACTGCAAAGACTCAACGCAAAGGTGCCAAAACGGAAAGGCGCAGAGGCTGCGCGGACGGCGCGAGTAACACTATCGCTGATGCGAGTGAAAGCGTTGCGACTTCGCGTCTTTGCATCTTTGCGTCAGGCAGTTGCGTGCATGGTTCGCCTGATCGTTGATGTCTGGACAGCGAGCGGATTGATCCGGTATCGCCGGAATGATGCCTACGGCGCCGGCGTCTCCAGATTGCGGAGCCAGATGTTTCGGAAGCGCACCGGATGCCCGTGATCCTGCAGTGAAATCGGCAGCCGGTCGGCGTGGGCTGAATAGGGCGTCCGCTTTCTGTAGGTCGTCGGTCCGACGAGTTCCATGTTGTCCTGGACCAGGATGCCGTTGTGGAACACGGTCAAACGCGCGGCCGACTGCAGCGCGCCGTCGGGCTTGAAGCGCGGGCGATGATACACGATGTCGTAGCTCTGCCACTCCCCGGGCTGCCGCATCGCATTCATCAGCGGCGGGAACTGGCCGTAGAGCGATCCCGCCTGGCCGTCAGCGTACGTCTGGTTCTCGTAGGAGTCGAGGACCTGCACTTCGTAGAGGTCATCACCGAAGAACACACCGCTGTTGCCGCGATCCTGCCCCGTGCCAACCGCGGGGTTCGGCGCCGCCCATTCGATGTGGAGTTGCACATCGCCGAAGCTGTCGCGAGTACGCAGTGTACCCGTCGCCGGCACGGCAACGAATGCACCGTTCTCGAGCCGCCATTTCGCCGGCCCGCCCGCTGACGTCCACTTGTCGAGCGAAGTGCCGTCGAAGAGCACCATCGCATCGGCCGGTGGCGCGATGGTGTATGCGGCGCCTGGCTTCACCACACGGGGGCGCGGCCGATCCTCGGACTGTTGCGGCCACTCGCTCAGCTTCGACTGGGCGGCGAGCGGTGCGCTGACGCAGACGAGCAGGACGAACACGGTGGCTAGCTTCATGGCGGACCCCAGCGGATGAGGGCGGATGCTCGATGATGTGGTGGCTGGCTGCCGCGTGGTGAGCGCGGAGGCCGACGGTGGTTCAGGCAGGTGCCCGCTGCCCGGAATGTATTCGCCGTGCGACGGCACCGTCGAGCGCACCTGCCTGCAAGCTCGGGCTGCCGACGAGGCGGGTGACGGCGCCAGGATCGCGACGCTGTGACCACACCAGAGCATGAGACCGAGGCGCCGTCCGCATACTCCCGCGGTCGGCTGACGTACGCGCTGGCAGTCCTCTTTGCGCTCAATTTCATGAACTTCTACGACCGCCAGGTGATCGGCGCCGTCGGCGAGAAGATCAAGCAGGAATGGCAGCTCAGTGACGGCCAGCTCGGCAGCCTGACGACGGCGTTCGTGCTGCTGTACGCGCTGGTCGGCATTCCGTTCGGACGACTGGCCGATACCGGCACCCGACGGCTGATGCTCAGTCGAGGCGTGGTGATCTGGAGTGCGTTCACAGCGCTGTCGGGCGCCGCCGGCAGTTACTTCACACACTTCCTGTATCGCATGGGCGTCGGTGTCGGTGAGGCCAGCCTGGCTCCGACGGCCAATTCGCTGATCGCAGATCTGTTTCCGCCCAAAGTCCGGGCGCGCGCGATCAGCATCTTCATGCTCGGGCTGCCGCTCGGCCTGGGTGCGAGCTATCTGATCAGCGGACTGGTGGTGAAGGCGACCGGCGGTTGGCGTCCGGCGCTGTATGTGGCGGCGGCTCCCGGGTTCATCCTTGCTGTGCTCGCGCTCTTTCTGCCGGAACCGCAGCGACGCCGCAATACTGATCAGGCGGATGGTGGCGGCCTGTCGGCAATGGAATCGATTCGCGTGATTCTCCGCATTCCGACCATGTGGTGGGTAATCGCGTCGGGGGCGCTGCTCAATCTGGTGATGTATGCGGTCGGCGCGTTCTCGACATCGTACTACATCCGCTATCACGGACTCGATTTCGATATTGCGAACCGCTTCAACGCGATGGTATTCGGCGGGGGCGGTGGACTGGGCATGCTGATCGGCGGATGGCTTGGTGACCGCGCCGGACGTGGTGGTGCCGCCGGTCGGCTCCGGCTGGCAGCGGTCGGCTGCGCAATTGCCGGACCGCTGCTCTGGCTGGCGCTGGAACAGCCGCGCGGTGCGACATGGGGGTTTGCCGGGCTGCTCTTTGGCGCCGTACTGGCGATCTACTTCTACTACAGCAGCGTGTACGCGGCGATTCATGACCTCGTGCCCTCGCGCATGCGCGGCATGGCGATGAGTGTGTACTTCTTCGTGTTCTACCTCTTCACCGCGATTGGACTCATCGGATTTGGGAAGTTGAGTGACGCGCTGGCGGCTCGGGCGCTGGCCACTGGCGTGACCGCGGCGGACAGTCGGGCATATGGCCTGCACGACGCGATGTACGCAATGCCGGTCTGCTGCGCGGCGCTGGTGATCGTGCTGTACGTTGCATCGCGGACCGCGGCGCGTGATGCGCGGCGGACGGCTGGCAGCACGGTCTGAGCGTCTCACGGGAGCTGTACATGCGCGTCACCACCAGACGGTCTCTGGTTGCGGCAGTGGGTATCTTCGCGCCGGTTTCGATCTTCGGACCGGCCGCGTTCCAGACGCGAACCCACGGCGCCGCATCTCACGCCGCCGCAAGTCTCGCCAACGCATCTCACGCCGCCGAACCCCGCGTTGACACGACGGGCGTACCCTCGTGGCTGTTCCCGCTGCCGCCACCGACGCCACCTCGCGTATGGGACACACTGGCTCCGATTGGTGTACCTCGCAGTCGCGTGGCTCTGACCGAGAATCAATTGCACGACCTGTTCTCCGCACCAGACTGGGCACCTGCGTCGCATCCGCGCATGCCGGCGATCGTGGCGCGTGGACGAAAGCCGGCGGTCTACGCGTGTGGCTTTTGTCACATGCCTGACGGTCAGGGTCGACCGGAGAACGCCCAGATTGCCGGACTGCCGGCGGAATACATCGTACAGCAGCTCGCGGACATGAAGGCGCATCGACGTCGCGGTGCCAACACCGGGCCGTATGTCCCGAACGACTTCATGCAGCGCGTCGCCGAGAACGCAACCGACGCGGAAGTTGAAGAGGCAGCGGCGTACTTCGCGGAGCTGAAACCACGCCAGCGCGTGCGTGTGGTCGAGGCAACCCTGGTTCCGCGGATGACCAAGGCGATGGGTACGTTCCGGTATGCACCCGGTCGCGACACGGAGTCGCTCGACGGCCGGTTGATGGAGGTGCCGGTCGACTTCAACCGGCACGAGCATCGGGACCCATCAGTCGAGTACATCGCGTACGTGCCCGTTGGCAGTGTGGCTCGCGGGCGCGCACTGGCCGCGTCGGCCGTTGCGCCCGGACTGCTCTCGTGTACGGGCTGCCATGGGCCGCAGCTCAAGGGTGCGGGACTGATTCCGCCGCTCGCTGGTCGGTCGCCCGGCTATCTGGTGCGACAGCTGGTCGGTTTCAAGACGGGCGTCCGCGCGGGTCTGGCGGGAGCGCCAATGGGTCCGGTCTCGACTGCGCTCTCGCTCAGCGACATGATTTCGGTGGCGGCGTACGCGGCCACGTTGAAGCCGTAGTTGCGGCATCTGATCCTGTCGCGTTGCCGGGCGGCAGGTGTGTCTCCTCCTCATTGAGGTCCGATCATGTCCTCGTCACAGCCAGAAGAATCGCTCACGCGACGCGACTTTCTCGTCCGCAGCGGCGCGGCAGCCGCAATGCTCTCAGGCGCACCTCTGATCGCAGACGCGGATATCTCGCGACTTGCGACCGTCGTGACTCCACCAGCGCCAGCGAAGCGGTATCCGATCGGCATCGAGCTCTACGCCGTCCGCAAGGAGCTCACACGCGATCTGCCGAATACGCTCGCGACCGTGCGCCGGTTTGGGTACGAGGTGGTGGAATTCTACTCGCCGTACCTGAACTGGACGCTGCCGTACGCCAAGGACGTGCGCACGATGCTCGACGATCTCGGCTTGCGCTGCTTCTCGACCCACAACGCAATCCAGGCGCTGATTCCCGGCGATCCGATGACGAAGGCGATCGAGATCAACCAGATTCTCGGTGCACGACACATCGTGCTGGCGTCGCCGCCGTTCGAGAACGGAACAGAGGACGACTGGAAGCGACTGGTGGGTCATCTTGCATCAGCATCAGAGGTGTTGCGGCCGCATGGCTTGCTCGCCGGCAAGCACAATCACTCAGCCGAGTGGGCCACGCTGCCGGGCGGGCAGAGTGCGATGCAGCTGATCGCGGCAGGGACGCCGGCGGACTTCGTGTTGCAGCTCGATGTCGGCACCTGTGTCATGGCCGGCGCGGACCCGGTGGCGTGGGTGAAGGCGCATCCTGGCCGGATCCGCAGCGTGCATCTCAAGGACTGGGCACCCGGCGAGGAGTCAGCCGAGAAGGGATACCGGGTGTTGTTCGGCGAAGGCGTGGCGCCGTGGAAGCCGTTGATGGCGGCGCTCGAGTCGGTGGGTGGCGTGGAGTTCTATCTGATGGAGCAGGAAGGCAGTCGGTTCTCCGAGTTCGAGACGGCGCGTCGGTGTCTGGCTCGATATCATGCCATCCGCCGCGCGGGGTGAGCGCGGGACGTGCGGAATCGTGGTGCCGGGTCTATTTCTAGAGGGAGAAGCTTCCCCCTTCACCCCAACGCCACCCGCAATGCGCGCCACGCGACTGATCCTCACCGGCTGTGCCCTCGTCCCCGCGCTCCTCGGCGCTCTGGCGCGTGGCGACGCCCGCATCGATGCCCTCAAGGCCGAACTGGCGCGCGCCATTGATGGCCGCGCAAAACTCGCCCAGCAGATGGTCGATCAGGTCTTCTCCTTCGGTGAACTCGGCATGCAGGAAGTCGAGACGTCGAAGTACCTGACCGGCGTGCTCGAACAGAATGGCTTCACCGTCGAGCGCGGCGTGGCCGGCATGCCAACGGCGTGGGTGGCGAAGTGGGGCAGCGGGTCACCGGTGATCGCGCTCGGATCAGACATCGACGGCATTCCGCAGGCCAATCAGTTCCCGGGCACCGCTGGACGGACGGCGATGGTCGCTGGTGCGCCCGGTCACGGTGAAGGCCACAACAGCGGCGTACCGCTCAACATCATCGCTGCGCTGGCGGTGAAGGACATCATGACACGCGAGAAGATGTCCGGCACCATCGTGCTCTGGCCCGGGGTGGCCGAGGAGCAGCTGGCGAGCAAGGCGTACCTCGTGCGCGCCGGCGTGTTCAATGGCGTCGATGCGAATCTCTTTGCACACGTCAGCGACGAATTCGGCGTGGCATGGGGCGATGAGTCGGCACTGACGCTGATCTCGGCCCAGTTCAAGTTCAGCGGCACTGCGTCTCATGCGGCGGGTGCGCCGTGGCGCGGTCGGAGTGCCCTCGACGCGGTGATGGCAATGGCCAACTCGTGGGAGTACCATCGCGAGCACATGGAGCTGGCGACGCGATCGCACTACGTGATTACCGATGGCGGCGACCAGCCGAATGTGGTGCCGGCCACCGCGTCGATCTGGTTCTTCTTTCGTGAGCGCGATGTGGAACGGGTGTCGAAGATGTTCGAAGATGCGAAGGTCATCGCACGCGCCTCGGCCGCGGCCACCTTCACCAAACTCGACACGGTGCAGGTGATCGGGTCGGCATGGCGCCCACACTTCAACAAGCCGATTGCGACTGCCATGCACAGAAACGCCACCCGCGTCGGCATGCCGGCGTGGAGTGCGGACGATCAGGTGATGGCGAAGTCGGTACAGCGCCTGATGCAGCAGCCGGACAGCGGACTGGTGACCAAGGTTGGCCCGCTCCGCACGCCGGCCGACACGCCCACCGGCGGCACAGGCAGTGACGACATCGGCGATGTGACGTGGACGGTGCCAAGTGTGACGCTCTACTACCCGAGCAACATTCCAGGCACGCCGGGACACAATTGGGTGGACGGGATCGCAATGGCCACGCCGATTGCGCACAAGGGTGTGGTGGCTGGGGCCAAGGTGCAGGCGATGACGATGCTCGACCTGATGATGCAGCCGACGTTGATCCGTGACGCAAAGGACTACTTCGTCAATGTGCAGACGAAGGACATCAAGTACCGGCCGCTGATGGCCGCGAGCGATCAGCCGGCGATCTGGCTCAATGCCGAGAAGATGGCGCGATATCGTGAGCTGATGCGGCCGTTCTACTATGACGCGACGAAGTTCGGGACATACCTCGAGCAGCTTGGGATCAAGTATCCGGCGGTGGCGCCGGGTGTGGTGCCGTGACCGTGGTGCGTCGGGCGACGACGTTGCGCGGCGCTGCCATCGGTGTCGCGCTTGCCGCCTGTGCAGCGCCGCAGTCGCCCGCCGTTCCGCTACCGCAGGTGGTTGATGCGAGCGTGGTCGTGCCGACACCAGCGGCGCCAGGTACATACGCGGACACGCTGCACGGCGTCGCAGTCACCGATCCATATCGCTGGCTCGAAGACACCACCGATGCGCGGGTGGTGCCGTGGGTGGCGGCGCAGCAATCGTACACCGACAGCATCGTCGCGCGTCTGGTCGGGCGTGATTCGCTGGCCGCGATGGTGGACAAGGCGTTCAGCAACACGCCCACGCTGGACGTGGTGATCGAGACGCCGTCGCGCGTGCTTCTCACACGCTGGCTCGGACCAACGCCATCGGTCTTCGCCGTCGATTCCGGAAGCCGTACCGAACGGATGGTACTCTCGGCCGACTCACTTGCGGCCAACGGGAAGGGCGGCAGCGTGCGGGCCATGGTGCCATCGTGGGATGGTGCGTTGCTCGCGGTCGGGACGACGGGCCGCGGCGACAGTGAGGCCGCCATCCGCGTGCTCGACGCGGCGACCGGGCGCCAGCTCTCCGACCGCGTTCCCGATCTGCTCACCACGACCTCGGGCACACGCTACGAAGTCACGTGGCTGCCGGACGGCAGCGGGTTCTTCTATCCGCGTCTCTGGCCTGGTGCCGCATCCGGGCCGCCGGCCGAGCGACTGGCACGCGGCCGACAGTTCCTGCACCGGCTTGGCACACCACAATCGGCGGATGTACCGGTGTTCGGCTTCGGGGTGTCGCCGCAGGTGCCGATGGAGACGGTGGACCTGCCGACGCGCGTGTTGACGGCGCCGGGCTCGCGTTGGGCCGTGGGATCGGTGTTCCGGTCGCGCGGCAACGGGACGGACTTCTACGTCGCTGCGCTCTCGACGCTGTTGTCCGGAAAGCCCGTATGGAGCCCGCTCGCCACGTCGACGGATCGCGTGGGCACGCTGCAACTCCGTGGTGACACACTCTACGCCCTGTCGCGAAAGGGCGCCGACCGCGGTGCGATCGTGCGCCGGCTGCTGGGCGACAGCCTCTCGACCTGGGCCACGGTGGTGGCGGAGCGCGCCGGGGTGATTCAGAGTTTCACGGCGCAGGCGGATGGCCTCTACTTCACCGAGCGCGGGACCGACGCGATCTCGCTACAGCGGCAGGGCGGAACCGGCGCAGCGACGCCGGTCAAGGTTCCCTCGGCGGGAACGATCCGGCTGCTGCGCGGCATGCCCGGCGCGTCCGGCGTCACCATCGCCACCGAATCGTGGGTCACGCCACCGCATTGGATGCGCGTGCGTGACGGCGGTGCTCGGATCGAGGAGATGCCGTTCGACGATGGCAGCACGACTGGAGTGCTGCAGGGCCTGGTGGCGAAGCGACTGGCGGCACCTTCGCGCGATGGGACGCGTGTCCCGGTGTCACTGGTGTACGGACCGGGCTCGCTGCGAAACGGCGTGCTGGATGGCACTGCACCGCTGCTGATGGAGGTGTACGGTGCCTACGGACAGGTGACTGACCCGTTCTACAACCCTTTCCTCCAGACGTGGGTGGCGCTGGGCGGTGTCTATGCGTGGGTGCACGCGCGTGGCGGCGGAGAGCTGGGCGACACCTGGCACACGTCGGCGATGCGTGAGCACAAGCAGCGCACCATCGATGACGTGATCGGCGCCATCGAGACGTTGATCGCGCAGCGGTACACGTCAGCGGGGCGGGTCGCGTTGATGGGCATCTCGAGTGGTGCCATCGTGCCTGGGCTCGCCGCCGTGCAGCGCCCAGAGCTCTTTGGTGCGATCCTCTTCGAGGTGGGCCAGCCAGACGAGATCCGTGGTGCCGCAATCGATCCCACGGCCGCACGTAACATCGCCGAACTCGGCGACATGGACACGCCGGATGGCGTACGCCTCCTCGTGCAGAACTCGCCGTATCATCAGGTGCCCGACTCCGTGCCCCTGCCCGCCATGATCGTCCACAGCGCGTCGGAGGACTACAACTTCGGGACGCAGATGCTGCCTGCGAAGTATGTCGCGCGACTGCAGCGTGCGAATCGCGGCGGTCGGCCGGTGATGCTGATGCAGACCGATGGCGGGCATCGGCCGCTGTTCGGACTCGGTCCGGCGCGTGCGGCACAGGCGCTGTCATTCGTGCTCTGGCAGACGGGCGTGGCACGGTATCAACCTCGATGATCAGATCGGACTCTCCGACCAGACGCCTCTGACCACGCGGTCTCGACGTACCGCGACCGTGTGCATGTTCGGCTGACGTCGCCAATGCGCTGTGCCGTGCAGCGCGCATGGCGAAACATGCTCATGCTAGCGCGCGGGGCGGAGTAGCTGCCGGTTGCGGCTGGTGCGCGTTGCGACGGTCTGAATGGGGGAAGTCCGTGAACTCTGTTCACGCGGGGGCCGCGGAGGACGCGGGGAAGGGCGATCGGGTTGATGTGTCAGGTGTGGTCGGGCGATCGTGTGGTCGGGGTGCTGTGGGGGCGTGAACCAAAGCCTGTATGAGCGTTGTTGACGACACGTTTCATCCCTGCCATCAGCGTCGGGCAGCCGAAGTTCAGCAGCAAGCCTACGGGCAGTCCCATCAGGCGCAGGTAGGTCAGCAGCTGCCGCTCAAAGACCGGGTCCTGTCGCGGCATCGCCTTCAGCTCGACGACAACATGGTCCTCGACCAGCAGGTCGACTCGAAAGGCGTCAGGAAGGACAATCCCTGCATACGTCATCCGGACCGGCTGCTGACGCCGGACTCGAAGTCCACGTGCAGTCAGGTGGTGCGCAACCACGACCTCATACACACTCTCGAGCAAACCCGGCCCCAACTCCCGATGCACCTCGATCGCCACCTCGAGAATCACGCCTGTGGTTGTATCCAGCTGCATCAATCCCTCCCAGAATCCCCACCCCGCGCGCAGACAACCCAAAATCAGTTGCCCTCCCCGCGCCCTCCGCGGCCCCCGCGTGAACAGTGTTAAGAATCTTCCCCCCAGGTACCACGCAGATAAGCGCACCACCAACCCAACGATCGCATGAATCGCGTTGCCCCAAGAAGTCGCGTCAGATCTGCGAATACGCCGTCGGTACCAGAAACCGGCTCGTGATCTTCGACACGGTATCCGAATACTGCGGGTCTGCGAACAGCCGCTTCCACGTCGGGTGCGCCAGAAACCGCTCCCAGTTCACCTTGTGCGTCGTACGATCAGGACTGCAGAGCAGGTACGACAGCTGCGGCAGGTCACGACCCGCCAGTGCCTGACCGTAGTACACCGGCGAGAGCTGCAGCTCCTGCATCACCTCTATCTCACCGGCGTTGAACATGTCGACCTTCTTCAGCGCCTTGAGCTCGGAGAAGCTCTCGTAGATGCGCAGCTCGAACACCCGTTCCTTGTTCGCGCGTTTCAGCGCCGGAACTTCGAGGCGCGGCATGCCGGCAAAGGCGAGATGGATCCAGGTGTCGATCCGATCGAATGCCGGATTGGCTCTCGTCGGTCCGCTCAGGTAGTCGGCACCGGCCGCGAGGACGGCCGCATCGGTGTTGACCGACACGTTGATCGTGCTCACCGACGCCAGCGACGGATGTGAGAACAGCACCCACACCGCTGGACCGTCCGTGGCCTCGGGTTCCGTGAACACGCCCACCGCGCCAATGCCGCGACGATTCAGTGCCGGAATCAGCGCGTTCTGCACGTATGAATCAAGCAGCGTGTGTGGTGCACCCGGCTTCAGTCGATACGACCGCAGTTCGATGTACCTGCGCGCATCCCGTACCGACTCCGCCTCTGCAACGGCACCGGGGAGAACGGTGACCGCCGCAGTCAGCGCGGCGGATGTGAGGAACGATCGGCGATCAAGCGTCATGGGTCGTCGTGGAATGGGAGTGATTCGGCGAGGTGTTCGCAAGAAAGAAAAACAGCGAAGGCACTGTCGTGATGTCAGAAGGAGACGCGCGACCTTCCCTCTGTACTGTCACCATGTCAGTGACCTCGCACCTGTGTGTCGCGCCGCGGGCGGCGACGAGGCCCAGCCAGGCAGTTGTGACGAGTCGGGTGACGCATCAAATGTATCCGCACATCGAGGTATTTCGCGCCTGACTCGCTGCGGGGCGGGGGACGTGGTCGTATCTCGCTCACCCTCTTCATGGATTGCCTCATGTCGACCGGCCTTCCTGCAGATGCGTTGCCATCTGCCGTTTCACGACAGCAGGGCGGCACGCGCACGGATGTGTACGACCGCATCTACTACACCGGGATGGCCGTCGCCTGCGCCGCGATCGTCTTCGCCGGATTCGCGCCCTCCTTTTATCTGCGGTCCGGCACTGCAGCCCCATTGTCCGCACTGCGAATTATCCATGGCACCGTGTTCACCGCCTGGATGGTGCTGTTCGCCGCACAAACGTCACTCATCGCGGCCAACCGCCGATCGCTGCACCGCCGGCTCGGCATATTTGGCGTCGCTCTGGCGGCGGCAATGACAGTGCTCGGCGTGGCGATGGCACTGCAGGCCGTGATCGACAATCCGATCCGGCCCGGCCGCGATCCGCGCAGCTTTGCCGCCGTACCGCTGTTCGACATCCTGTTCTTCGTGCCGCTGGTCATCCTCGGTGTGCGCCACCGTCGGGTGCCGGAAACGCACAAGCGACTGTTCCTGATTGCCACGATCAGCATGGTCGGCGCCGCTGCGGGCCGTTTTCCCCTGACGCGGATCTACGGTCTCGTCTTCCCGTACGCGATTGTCGACGCACTGCTGCTGACGGGTATCGTATTCGATCTCGCCACACGCCGCCGTATCCATCCCGTGTACCTCATCGGGAGCAGCTTGATGGCGCTGTCCCATCCCTTCCGGATCTGGATTGGCGGGACGGCGTGGTGGATCGAGATGATTTCGTACCTGACGGGGAAGTAAGGCGCTGAACGGATGACAGTGGGCGCGACGGTGGTGCTCGGGCGCACCCGGGGCGACGTTTATCGCACTCACTCATCACCACGTCGCCACCGTCAGGCCCAGGCTCCATATGATGTCGCCTATCCATCGCGCCGCAGCGCGCCGCCTCGCGATTGCCGCCGCCACCATGGCGAGCCTCCTCACATCGGCACTGCCGGCACAGCCAAAGCCTCGCGAGAACGACCTCAAACTCCCCATCGGCGGCACGCCCGGCCGCTTCGATGCGATCACCGACGTTGCCGGTGTCGAAGTAGGCCACAGTACCATCATCTCAGGCAGCGGCCCGCTGATCGTCGGCAAGGGGCCTGTGCGCACCGGCGTGACGATCGTGCACCCCCGCGGCAAGGACAACGCCGATCCGGTGTTTGCGTCATGGTTCACGCTCAACGGCAATGGCGAGATGACGGGCACCACCTGGATTCAGGAAAGCGGATATCTCGAAGGGCCCATCGGCATCACCAACACGCACAGCGTCGGCGTTGTGCGCGATGCGATCATCAAGTGGGAAGTCGGCCGCAAGAACGTGCTGCAGCCCTGGTGGCTGCCGGTGGTGGCCGAGACGTATGACGGCGTCCTGAATGACATCAATGGCTTTCACGTGAAGACGGAGCACGTTTTCGCTGCACTCGACAGCGCGCGCGGTGGTCCGGTGGGTGAAGGCGTGGTGGGCGGTGGCACGGGGATGCGATGCCTTGGTTTCAAGGGTGGCATCGGCACGGCATCACGCGTCGTGACGACCGTCGACGGCGGCTACACCGTCGGCGTGCTGGTGCAATGCAACTTCGGCTTGCGCACGGATCTTCGCATTGCCGGCGTACCGGTCGGTGAAGAGATCACCGATCTGTCGCCGTGCATCGCCAACGAAGCTCCGCTCCCGGCAGAAACGCGTGGTGCTCGCCGCTGCAGCGCTCCGGCGCGCCCGGATGATGCCGAAGCTACTGAGCAGGGGTCGATCATCGTCGTCGTCGCGACCGACGCACCGCTGATGCCACATCAGCTCAAGCGCCTTGCGACACGCGTTTCACTTGGTATCGGTCGTCAGGGCGGCTTCGGCGGCAATGGCTCGGGCGACATCTTCGTTGCCTTCAGCACGGCCAACCCGAAGACGTGGAGCAGTGACACCGTGTCGACTGTGCGGCTGTTGTCGAACGACGCGATCTCTCCGCTCTTCAAGGCCACCGCACAGGCCACCGAAGCGGCGATCACCAACGCGATGCTGGCTGCCGAGACGACGACCGGGGCGAATGATCTGCGGATTTTCGCGCTGCCGGTGGATCGGATGCTGGCGGCGATGCGGAAGTACGGGCGGATGCCGTAACGCCGTTGCTGGCGTACTGAATTTCGGTGACAGTGCACTCATCTCCGCCTGCCCGATCGGGCAGGCGGAGATGAGTGCACTGTCACCGAAATTCAGTACGCCAGCAACGGCGTTACGGCATCCGCCCGTACTTCCGCATCGCCGCCAGCATCCGATCCACCGGCAGCGCGAAAATCCGCAGATCATTCGCCCCGGTCGTCGTCTCGGCAGCCAGCATCGCGTTGGTGATCGCCGCTTCGGTGGCCTGTGCGGTGGCCTTGAAGAGCGGAGAGATCGCGTCGTTCGACAACAGCCGCACAGTCGACACGGTGTCACTGCTCCACGTCTTCGGGTTGGCCGTGCTGAAGGCAACGAAGATGTCGCCCGAGCCATTGCCGCCGAAGCCGCCCTGACGACCGATACCAAGTGAAACGCGTGTCGCAAGGCGCTTGAGCTGATGTGGCATCAGCGGTGCGTCGGTCGCGACGACGACGATGATCGACCCCTGCTCAGTAGCTTCGGCATCATCCGGGCGCGCCGGAGCGCTGCAGCGGCGAGCACCACGCGTTTCTGCCGGGAGCGGAGCTTCGTTGGCGATGCACGGCGACAGATCGGTGATCTCTTCACCGACCGGTACGCCGGCAATGCGAAGATCCGTGCGCAAGCCGAAGTTGCATTGCACCAGCACGCCGACGGTGTAGCCGCCGTCGACGGTCGTCACGACGCGTGATGCCGTGCCGATGCCACCCTTGAAACCAAGGCATCGCATCCCCGTGCCACCGCCCACCACGCCTTCACCCACCGGACCACCGCGCGCGCTGTCGAGTGCAGCGAAAACGTGCTCCGTCTTCACGTGAAAGCCATTGATGTCATTCAGGACGCCGTCATACGTCTCGGCCACCACCGGCAGCCACCAGGGCTGCAGCACGTTCTTGCGGCCGACTTCCCACTTGATGATCGCATCGCGCACAACGCCGACGCTGTGCGTGTTGGTGATGCCGATGGGCCCTTCGAGATATCCGCTTTCCTGAATCCAGGTGGTGCCCGTCATCTCGCCATTGCCGTTGAGCGTGAACCATGACGCAAACACCGGATCGGCGTTGTCCTTGCCGCGGGGGTGCACGATCGTCACGCCGGTGCGCACAGGCCCCTTGCCGACGATCAGCGGGCCGCTGCCTGAGATGATGGTACTGTGGCCTACTTCGACACCGGCAACGTCGGTGATCGCATCGAAGCGGCCGGGCGTGCCGCCGATGGGGAGTTTGAGGTCGTTCTCGCGAGGCTTTGGCTGTGCCGGCAGTGCCGATGTGAGGAGGCTCGCCATGGTGGCGGCGGCAATCGCGAGGCGGCGCGCTGCGGCGCGATGGATAGGCGACATCATATGGAGCCTGGGCCTGACGGTGGCGACGTGGTGATGAGTGAGTGCGATAAACGTCGCCCCGGGTGCGCCCGAGCACCACCGTCGCGCCCACTGTCATCCGTTCAGCGCCTTACTTCCCCGTCAGGTACGAAATCATCTCGATCCACCACGCCGTCCCGCCAATCCAGATCCGGAAGGGATGGGACAGCGCCATCAAGCTGCTCCCGATGAGGTACACGGGATGGATACGGCGGCGTGTGGCGAGATCGAATACGATACCCGTCAGCAGCAGTGCGTCGACAATCGCGTACGGGAAGACGAGACCGTAGATCCGCGTCAGGGGAAAACGGCCCGCAGCGGCGCCGACCATGCTGATCGTGGCAATCAGGAACAGTCGCTTGTGCGTTTCCGGCACCCGACGGTGGCGCACACCGAGGATGACCAGCGGCACGAAGAACAGGATGTCGAACAGCGGTACGGCGGCAAAGCTGCGCGGATCGCGGCCGGGCCGGATCGGATTGTCGATCACGGCCTGCAGTGCCATCGCCACGCCGAGCACTGTCATTGCCGCCGCCAGAGCGACGCCAAATATGCCGAGCCGGCGGTGCAGCGATCGGCGGTTGGCCGCGATGAGTGACGTTTGTGCGGCGAACAGCACCATCCAGGCGGTGAACACGGTGCCATGGATAATTCGCAGTGCGGACAATGGGGCTGCAGTGCCGGACCGCAGATAAAAGGAGGGCGCGAATCCGGCGAAGACGATCGCGGCGCAGGCGACGGCCATCCCGGTGTAGTAGATGCGGTCGTACACATCCGTGCGCGTGCCGCCCTGCTGTCGTGAAACGGCAGATGGCAACGCATCTGCAGGAAGGCCGGTCGACATGAGGCAATCCATGAAGAGGGTGAGCGAGATACGACCACGTCCCCCGCCCCGCAGCGAGTCAGGCGCGAAATACCTCGATGTGCGGATACATTTGATGCGTCACCCGACTCGTCACAACTGCCTGGCTGGGCCTCGTCGCCGCCCGCGGCGCGACACACAGGTGCGAGGTCACTGACATGGTGACAGTACAGAGGGAAGGTCGCGCGTCTCCTTCTGACATCACGACAGTGCCTTCGCTGTTTTTCTTTCTTGCGAACACCTCGCCGAATCACTCCCATTCCACGACGACCCATGACGCTTGATCGCCGATCGTTCCTCACATCCGCCGCGCTGACTGCGGCGGTCACCGTTCTCCCCGGTGCCGTTGCAGAGGCGGAGTCGGTACGGGATGCGCGCAGGTACATCGAACTGCGGTCGTATCGACTGAAGCCGGGTGCACCACACACGCTGCTTGATTCATACGTGCAGAACGCGCTGATTCCGGCACTGAATCGTCGCGGCATTGGCGCGGTGGGCGTGTTCACGGAACCCGAGGCCACGGACGGTCCAGCGGTGTGGGTGCTGTTCTCACATCCGTCGCTGGCGTCGGTGAGCACGATCAACGTGTCGGTCAACACCGATGCGGCCGTCCTCGCGGCCGGTGCCGACTACCTGAGCGGACCGACGAGAGCCAATCCGGCATTCGATCGGATCGACACCTGGATCCATCTCGCCTTTGCCGGCATGCCGCGCCTCGAAGTTCCGGCGCTGAAACGCGCGAACAAGGAACGGGTGTTCGAGCTGCGCATCTACGAGAGCTTCTCCGAGCTCAAGGCGCTGAAGAAGGTCGACATGTTCAACGCCGGTGAGATAGAGGTGATGCAGGAGCTGCAGCTCTCGCCGGTGTACTACGGTCAGGCACTGGCGGGTCGTGACCTGCCGCAGCTGTCGTACCTGCTCTGCAGTCCTGATCGTACGACGCACAAGGTGAACTGGGAGCGGTTTCTGGCGCACCCGACGTGGAAGCGGCTGTTCGCAGACCCGCAGTATTCGGATACCGTGTCGAAGATCACGAGCCGGTTTCTGGTACCGACGGCGTATTCGCAGATCTGACGCGACTTCTTGGGGCAACGCGATTCATGCGATCGTTGGGTTGGTGGTGCGCTTATCTGCGTGGTACCTGGGGGGAAGATTCTTAACACTGTTCACGCGGGGGCCGCGGAGGGCGCGGGGAGGGCAACTGATTTTGGGTTGTCTGCGCGCGGGGTGGGGATTCTGGGAGGGATTGATGCAGCTGGATACAACCACAGGCGTGATTCTCGAGGTGGCGATCGAGGTGCATCGGGAGTTGGGGCCGGGTTTGCTCGAGAGTGTGTATGAGGTCGTGGTTGCGCACCACCTGACTGCACGTGGACTTCGAGTCCGGCGTCAGCAGCCGGTCCGGATGACGTATGCAGGGATTGTCCTTCCTGACGCCTTTCGAGTCGACCTGCTGGTCGAGGACCATGTTGTCGTCGAGCTGAAGGCGATGCCGCGACAGGACCCGGTCTTTGAGCGGCAGCTGCTGACCTACCTGCGCCTGATGGGACTGCCCGTAGGCTTGCTGCTGAACTTCGGCTGCCCGACGCTGATGGCAGGGATGAAACGTGTCGTCAACAACGCTCATACAGGCTTTGGTTCACGCCCCCACAGCACCCCGACCACACGATCGCCCGACCACACCTGACACATCAACCCGATCGCCCTTCCCCGCGTCCTCCGCGGCCCCCGCGTGAACAGAGTTCACGGACTTCCCCCATTCAGACCGTCGCAACGCGCACCAGCCGCAACCGGCAGCTACTCCGCCCCGCGCGCTAGCATGAGCATGTTTCGCCATGCGCGCTGCACGGCACAGCGCATTGGCGACGTCAGCCGAACATGCACACGGTCGCGGTACGTCGAGACCGCGTGGTCAGAGGCGTCTGGTCGGAGAGTCCGATCTGATCATCGAGGTTGATACCGTGCCACGCCCGTCTGCCAGAGCACGAATGACAGCGCCTGTGCCGCACGCGCCGGACCGAGTCCGAACAGCGGCCGATGCCCGCCATCGGTCTGCATCAGCATCACCGGCCGACCGCCGCGATTCGCACGCTGCAGTCGCGCGACATACTTCGCAGGCAGCATCTGCGTCCCGAAGTTGTAGTCCTCCGACGCGCTGTGGACGATCATGGCGGGCAGGGGCACGGAGTCGGGCACCTGATGATACGGCGAGTTCTGCACGAGGAGGCGTACGCCATCCGGCGTGTCCATGTCGCCGAGTTCGGCGATGTTACGTGCGGCCGTGGGATCGATTGCGGCACCACGGATCTCGTCTGGCTGGCCCACCTCGAAGAGGATCGCACCAAAGAGCTCTGGGCGCTGCACGGCGGCGAGCCCAGGCACGATGGCACCACTCGAGATGCCCATCAACGCGACCCGCCCCGCTGACGTGTACCGCTGCGCGATCAACGTCTCGATGGCGCCGATCACGTCATCGATGGTGCGCTGCTTGTGCTCACGCATCGCCGACGTGTGCCAGGTGTCGCCCAGCTCTCCGCCGCCACGCGCGTGCACCCACGCATAGACACCGCCCAGCGCCACCCACGTCTGGAGGAAAGGGTTGTAGAACGGGTCAGTCACCTGTCCGTAGGCACCGTACACCTCCATCAGCAGCGGTGCAGTGCCATCCAGCACGCCGTTTCGCAGCGAGCCCGGTCCGTACACCAGTGACACCGGGACACGCGTCCCATCGCGCGAAGGTGCCGCCAGTCGCTTCGCCACCAGGCCCTGCAGCACTCCAGTCGTGCTGCCATCGTCGAACGGCATCTCCTCGATCCGAGCACCGCCGTCACGCACGCGCATCCAATGCGGTGGCGTGACCCACGATTCGGTGGCGATGGTGACGCCGGACGCGCCGGGCATGCCGCGCAGCAGCCGGATCGTTCCCGCCGAGGGAACCTTGACCGGCGTCGCTGCGCCGGTTCCGCCCTGCCGCTGTAGCGAGATCGCGTCGGTCCCGCGCTCGGTGAAGTAGAGGCCATCCGCCTGCGCCGTGAAACTCTGAATCACCCCGGCGCGCTCCGCCACCACCGTGGCCCAGGTCGAGAGGCTGTCGCCCAGCAGCCGGCGCACGATCGCACCGCGGTCGGCGCCCTTTCGCGACAGGGCGTAGAGTGTGTCACCACGGAGTTGCAGCGTGCCCACGCGATCCGTCGACGTGGCGAGCGGGCTCCATACGGGCTTTCCGGACAACAGCGTCGAGAGCGCAGCGACGTAGAAGTCCGTCCCGTTGCCGCGCGACCGGAACACCGATCCCACGGCCCAACGCGAGCCCGGCGCCGTCAACACGCGCGTCGGCAGGTCCACCGTCTCCATCGGCACCTGCGGCGACACCCCGAAGCCGAACACCGGTACATCCGCCGATTGTGGTGTGCCAAGCCGGTGCAGGAACTGTCGGCCGCGTGCCAGTCGCTCGGCCGGCGGCCCGGATGCGGCACCAGGCCAGAGACGCGGATAGAAGAACCCGCTGCCGTCCGGCAGCCACGTGACTTCGTAGCGTGTGCCCGAGGTCGTGGTGAGCAGATCGGGAACGCGGTCGGAGAGCTGGCGCCCGGTCGCCGCGTCGAGCACGCGGATGGCGGCCTCACTGTCGCCGCGGCCCGTCGTCCCGACCGCGAGCAACGCACCATCCCACGATGGCACCATGGCCCGCACGCTGCCGCCCTTCCCGTTGGCCGCAAGTGAGTCGGCCGAGAGTACCATCCGTTCGGTACGGCTTCCGGAATCGACGGCGAAGACCGATGGCGTTGGTCCGAGCCAGCGTGTGAGAAGCACGCGCGACGGCGTCTCGATCACCACGTCCAGCGTGGGCGTGTTGCTGAACGCCTTGTCCACCATCGCGGCCAGCGAATCACGCCCGACCAGACGCGCGACGATGCTGTCGGTGTACGATTGCTGCGCCGCCACCCACGGCACCACCCGCGCATCGGTGGTGTCTTCGAGCCAGCGATATGGATCGGTGACTGCGACGCCGTGCAGCGTGTCCGCGTATGTACCTGGCGCCGCTGGTGTCGGCACGACCACGCTCGCATCAACCACCTGCGGTAGCGGAACGGCGGGCGACTGCGGCGCTGCACAGGCGGCAAGCGCGACACCGATGGCAGCGCCGCGCAACGTCGTCGCCCGACGCACCACGGTCACGGCACCACACCCGGCGCCACCGCCGGATACTTGATCCCAAGCTGCTCGAGGTATGTCCCGAACTTCGTCGCGTCATAGTAGAACGGCCGCATCAGCTCACGATATCGCGCCATCTTCTCGGCATTGAGCCAGATCGCCGGCTGATCGCTCGCGGCCATCAGCGGCCGGTACTTGATGTCCTTCGTCTGCACATTGACGAAGTAGTCCTTTGCGTCACGGATCAACGTCGGCTGCATCATCAGGTCGAGCATCGTCATCGCCTGCACCTTGGCCCCAGCCACCACACCCTTGTGCGCAATCGGCGTGGCCATTGCGATCCCGTCCACCCAATTGTGTCCCGGCGTGCCTGGAATGTTGCTCGGGTAGTAGAGCGTCACACTTGGCACCGTCCACGTCACATCGCCGATGTCGTCACTGCCTGTGCCGCCGGTGGGCGTGTCGGCCGGCGTGCGGAGCGGGCCAACCTTGGTCACCAGTCCGCTGTCCGGCTGCTGCATCAGGCGCTGTACCGACTTCGCCATCACCTGATCGTCCGCACTCCACGCCGGCATGCCGACGCGGGTGGCGTTTCTGTGCATGGCAGTCGCAATCGGCTTGTTGAAGTGTGGGCGCCATGCCGACCCGATCACCTGCACCGTGTCGAGTTTGGTGAAGGTGGCCGCGGCCGAGGCGCGTGCGATGACCTTCGCATCTTCGAACATCTTCGACACCCGTTCCACATCGCGCTCACGAAAGAAGAACCAGATCGACGCGGTGGCCGGCACCACATTCGGCTGGTCGCCGCCATCGGTAATCACGTAGTGCGATCGCGTCGCCAGCTCCATGTGCTCGCGATGGTACTCCCACGAGTTGGCCATTGCCATCACCGCGTCGAGGGCACTCCGACCGCGCCACGGCGCACCCGCCGCATGAGACGCAGTGCCGCTGAACTTGAACTGGGCCGAGATCAGCGTCAGTGCCGACTCATCGCCCCATGCCACGCCGAATTCGTCGCTGACGTGTGCAAAGAGATTCGCATCGACGCCATTGAACACGCCGGCGCGCACGAGGTACGCCTTGCTCGCCAGCTGCTCCTCGGCCACCCCGGGCCAGAGCACGATGGTGCCGGACATCTTCTCGCGTGTCATGATGTCCTTCACCGCCAGCGCAGCGATGATGTTGAGCGGTACGCCGCTGTTGTGGCCTTCACCGTGACCGGGCGCACCAGCGACCATCGCCGTCCGTCCAGCGGTGCCCGGGAACTGATTGGCCTGCGGAATGCCGTCGATGTCTGATCCGAGCGCGATCACCGGTGACCCGCTGCCCCACTTCGCCACCCACGCCGTTGGCATGCCGGCCACGCCGCGCTCGACGGTGAAGCCATTCTGTTCGAGCACGCCGGTCAGGTACTTCGACGTCTCGACTTCCTGCATGCCGAGTTCACCGAAGGAGAAGACCTGATCGACCATCTGCTGGGCGAGTTTTGCGCGGCCATCAATGGCGCGCGCCAGTTCGGCCTTGAGGGCATCGATGCGGGCGTCGCCACGCGCCAGAGCGCCGAGGAGCGCGGGGACGAGGGCACAGCCGGTGAGGATCAGTCGCGTGGCGCGCATTGCGGGTGGCGTTGGGGTGAAGGGGGAAGCTTCTCCCTCTAGAAATAGACCCGGCACCACGATTCCGCACGTCCCGCGCTCACCCCGCGCGGCGGATGGCATGATATCGAGCCAGACACCGACGCGCCGTCTCGAACTCGGAGAACCGACTGCCTTCCTGCTCCATCAGATAGAACTCCACGCCACCCACCGACTCGAGCGCCGCCATCAACGGCTTCCACGGCGCCACGCCTTCGCCGAACAACACCCGGTATCCCTTCTCGGCTGACTCCTCGCCGGGTGCCCAGTCCTTGAGATGCACGCTGCGGATCCGGCCAGGATGCGCCTTCACCCACGCCACCGGGTCCGCGCCGGCCATGACACAGGTGCCGACATCGAGCTGCAACACGAAGTCCGCCGGCGTCCCTGCCGCGATCAGCTGCATCGCACTCTGCCCGCCCGGCAGCGTGGCCCACTCGGCTGAGTGATTGTGCTTGCCGGCGAGCAAGCCATGCGGCCGCAACACCTCTGATGCTGATGCAAGATGACCCACCAGTCGCTTCCAGTCGTCCTCTGTTCCGTTCTCGAACGGCGGCGACGCCAGCACGATGTGTCGTGCACCGAGAATCTGGTTGATCTCGATCGCCTTCGTCATCGGATCGCCGGGAATCAGCGCCTGGATTGCGTTGTGGGTCGAGAAGCAGCGCAAGCCGAGATCGTCGAGCATCGTGCGCACGTCCTTGGCGTACGGCAGCGTCCAGTTCAGGTACGGCGAGTAGAATTCCACCACCTCGTACCCAAACCGGCGCACGGTCGCGAGCGTATTCGGCAGATCGCGTGTGAGCTCCTTGCGGACGGCGTAGAGCTCGATGCCGATCGGATACCGCTTCGCTGGCGCTGGTGGAGTCACGACGGTCGCAAGTCGCGAGATATCCGCGTCTGCGATCAGAGGTGCGCCTGAGAGCATTGCGGCTGCCGCGCCGCTGCGGACGAGAAAGTCGCGTCGCGTGAGCGATTCTTCTGGCTGTGACGAGGACATGATCGGACCTCAATGAGGAGGAGACACACCTGCCGCCCGGCAACGCGACAGGATCAGATGCCGCAACTACGGCTTCAACGTGGCCGCGTACGCCGCCACCGAAATCATGTCGCTGAGCGAGAGCGCAGTCGAGACCGGACCCATTGGCGCTCCCGCCAGACCCGCGCGGACGCCCGTCTTGAAACCGACCAGCTGTCGCACCAGATAGCCGGGCGACCGACCAGCGAGCGGCGGAATCAGTCCCGCACCCTTGAGCTGCGGCCCATGGCAGCCCGTACACGAGAGCAGTCCGGGCGCAACGGCCGACGCGGCCAGTGCGCGCCCGCGAGCCACACTGCCAACGGGCACGTACGCGATGTACTCGACTGATGGGTCCCGATGCTCGTGCCGGTTGAAGTCGACCGGCACCTCCATCAACCGGCCGTCGAGCGACTCCGTGTCGCGACCGGGTGCATACCGGAACGTACCCATCGCCTTGGTCATCCGCGGAACCAGGGTTGCCTCGACCACACGCACGCGCTGGCGTGGTTTCAGCTCCGCGAAGTACGCCGCTGCCTCTTCAACTTCCGCGTCGGTTGCGTTCTCGGCGACGCGCTGCATGAAGTCGTTCGGGACATACGGCCCGGTGTTGGCACCGCGACGTCGATGCGCCTTCATGTCCGCGAGCTGCTGTACGATGTATTCCGCCGGCAGTCCGGCAATCTGGGCGTTCTCCGGTCGACCCTGACCGTCAGGCATGTGACAAAAGCCACACGCGTAGACCGCCGGCTTTCGTCCACGCGCCACGATCGCCGGCATGCGCGGATGCGACGCAGGTGCCCAGTCTGGTGCGGAGAACAGGTCGTGCAATTGATTCTCGGTCAGAGCCACGCGACTGCGAGGTACACCAATCGGAGCCAGTGTGTCCCATACGCGAGGTGGCGTCGGTGGCGGCAGCGGGAACAGCCACGAGGGTACGCCCGTCGTGTCAACGCGGGGTTCGGCGGCGTGAGATGCGTTGGCGAGACTTGCGGCGGCGTGAGATGCGGCGCCGTGGGTTCGCGTCTGGAACGCGGCCGGTCCGAAGATCGAAACCGGCGCGAAGATACCCACTGCCGCAACCAGAGACCGTCTGGTGGTGACGCGCATGTACAGCTCCCGTGAGACGCTCAGACCGTGCTGCCAGCCGTCCGCCGCGCATCACGCGCCGCGGTCCGCGATGCAACGTACAGCACGATCACCAGCGCCGCGCAGCAGACCGGCATTGCGTACATCGCGTCGTGCAGGCCATATGCCCGACTGTCCGCCGCGGTCACGCCAGTGGCCAGCGCCCGAGCCGCCAGCGCGTCACTCAACTTCCCAAATCCGATGAGTCCAATCGCGGTGAAGAGGTAGAACACGAAGAAGTACACACTCATCGCCATGCCGCGCATGCGCGAGGGCACGAGGTCATGAATCGCCGCGTACACGCTGCTGTAGTAGAAGTAGATCGCCAGTACGGCGCCAAAGAGCAGCCCGGCAAACCCCCATGTCGCACCGCGCGGCTGTTCCAGCGCCAGCCAGAGCAGCGGTCCGGCAATTGCGCAGCCGACCGCTGCCAGCCGGAGCCGACCGGCGGCACCACCACGTCCGGCGCGGTCACCAAGCCATCCGCCGATCAGCATGCCCAGTCCACCGCCCCCGCCGAATACCATCGCGTTGAAGCGGTTCGCAATATCGAAATCGAGTCCGTGATAGCGGATGTAGTACGATGTCGAGAACGCGCCGACCGCATACATCACCAGATTGAGCAGCGCCCCCGACGCGATTACCCACCACATGGTCGGAATGCGGAGAATCACGCGAATCGATTCCATTGCCGACAGGCCGCCACCATCCGCCTGATCAGTATTGCGGCGTCGCTGCGGTTCCGGCAGAAAGAGCGCGAGCACAGCAAGGATGAACCCGGGAGCCGCCGCCACATACAGCGCCGGACGCCAACCGCCGGTCGCCTTCACCACCAGTCCGCTGATCAGATAGCTCGCACCCAGGCCGAGCGGCAGCCCGAGCATGAAGATGCTGATCGCGCGCGCCCGGACTTTGGGCGGAAACAGATCTGCGATCAGCGAATTGGCCGTCGGAGCCAGGCTGGCCTCACCGACACCGACGCCCATGCGATACAGGAAGTGTGTGAAGTAACTGCCGGCGGCGCCCGACAGCGCTGTGAACGCACTCCAGATCACCACGCCTCGACTGAGCATCAGCCGTCGGGTGCCGGTATCGGCCAGTCGTCCGAACGGAATGCCGACCAGCGCGTACAGCAGCACGAACGCCGTCGTCAGGCTGCCGAGCTGGCCGTCACTGAGCTGCCATTCCTGCTTGATCTTCTCGCCGACGGCGCCGATCACCTGGCGGTCGTAGAAGTTCATGAAATTGAGCGCAAAGAGGACTGCCAGCGCGTACGTCAGCCGACCGCGGGAGTATGCGGACGGCGCCTCGGTCTCATGCTCTGGTGTGGTCACAGCGTCGCGATCCTGGCGCCGTCACCCGCCTCGTCGGCAGCCCGAGCTTGCAGGCAGGTGCGCTCGACGGTGCCGTCGCACGGCGAATACATTCCGGGCAGCGGGCACCTGCCTGAACCACCGTCGGCCTCCGCGCTCACCACGCGGCAGCCAGCCACCACATCATCGAGCATCCGCCCTCATCCGCTGGGGTCCGCCATGAAGCTAGCCACCGTGTTCGTCCTGCTCGTCTGCGTCAGCGCACCGCTCGCCGCCCAGTCGAAGCTGAGCGAGTGGCCGCAACAGTCCGAGGATCGGCCGCGCCCCCGTGTGGTGAAGCCAGGCGCCGCATACACCATCGCGCCACCGGCCGATGCGATGGTGCTCTTCGACGGCACTTCGCTCGACAAGTGGACGTCAGCGGGCGGGCCGGCGAAATGGCGGCTCGAGAACGGTGCATTCGTTGCCGTGCCGGCGACGGGTACACTGCGTACTCGCGACAGCTTCGGCGATGTGCAACTCCACATCGAATGGGCGGCGCCGAACCCCGCGGTTGGCACGGGGCAGGATCGCGGCAACAGCGGTGTGTTCTTCGGTGATGACCTCTACGAAGTGCAGGTCCTCGACTCCTACGAGAACCAGACGTACGCTGACGGCCAGGCGGGATCGCTCTACGGCCAGTTCCCGCCGCTGATGAATGCGATGCGGCAGCCCGGGGAGTGGCAGAGCTACGACATCGTGTATCATCGCCCGCGCTTCAAGCCCGACGGCGCGCTGCAGTCGGCCGCGCGTTTGACCGTGTTCCACAACGGCATCCTGGTCCAGGACAACATGGAACTCGTCGGACCGACGACCTACAGAAAGCGGACGCCCTATTCAGCCCACGCCGACCGGCTGCCGATTTCACTGCAGGATCACGGGCATCCGGTGCGCTTCCGAAACATCTGGCTCCGCAATCTGGAGACGCCGGCGCCGTAGGCATCATTCCGGCGATACCGGATCAATCCGCTCGCTGTCCAGACATCAACGATCAGGCGAACCATGCACGCAACTGCCTGACGCAAAGATGCAAAGACGCGAAGTCGCAACGCTTTCACTCGCATCAGCGATAGTGTTACTCGCGCCGTCCGCGCAGCCTCTGCGCCTTTCCGTTTTGGCACCTTTGCGTTGAGTCTTTGCAGTTTGCTGTTGCCTTGTGCGCCGTTGGATCCGCGAGATCAAGGGGCATCAGTCCACGATGAACAGCGTCGCGCCACCCACTGAGACCGATCGGTGTGCTTCCGCATCGTCGGCCACCTGATAGCTCATGCCCGCCGTCAGTGTGAACGTGCGACCATCCTCGAGTTCAGTCCGCAGTTCACCGTCGAGAACCAGCAGGATGTGTCCCTTCGCGCACCAGTGATCGGCGAGATAGTCGGCCGAGTACTCCACCATGCGAACGCGGACACTGCCGAACTGCCGCGTGCGCCAGTGCGCCACGCCGCGCTCGCCGATGTGCTCCGTGCGTTCGACCGTTGACCAGTCGGTGATTCCGAATGCGATATCCGTTATCTTCACTGATGGCTCCGCGACTGGTTGGGCACAGGTGTGCGATGCATGAAACCTGTGCGTGAAGTGACACCATGTGCAGGTAACGGCTCGCGATGCGTGAGGTGAAGCGAAGAAAGCCGAGGATGGAGTGTACGTCACGTATGCGCGAACCGCGGGTGGCAGGCGACGCCTGCATCGCTGCGCGCGTGCCACGGCAGGCCCGTACGGCAGACATCACCACGCCGGCGACGGCACACACGTACCGATGAAACCACGTCACAGAGGCGACGCAATGCCTCAACGGCTGCGACCCCGAAACCTCCCGACGCGCGTCACGTACACCGTCAATATGACGGCACCAACACACACCAGCGCGCGATCCCTGTCGCCAGAACTCAGCACGCGCCTCAGGTTCTGGAGCCTGATGGCGATGGTGCTGCTGGTGTACGTGCACGCCTTCAACCTGCACCCGCGCTATCTCTCCGCGATGACCCTCGTCCAAGAGGCACCGACGTGGGACACTGTGCTGCAGTACCTGATCGCCAATGGGCTGGTGCGGTTCCGTATTCCGATCCTGTTCGCGATCTCCGGGTACATCTTTGCCTGGCGGGACGATGGCTCCGTCACGCACCGCTCGCGATTGGTGAAGCGCCTCCGGACACTCGGCATTCCCTATCTCGCCTGGAGCGCCATCGCACTCGGCATCACCGCCGCACTCGAGCTGTGGGCGCCAACACGGGAGATCGTACGCGCCGCTGGCCTCAGTTCCTTCGGCCCAGAGACACCGTTCGTCACCGGCTATACGGCACGGCAACTCCTCGACCGCTGGCTGTTCGACCCCTCGGCATTTCAGCTCTGGTTCCTCCGCACGCTGCTGATCCTGAGCGCGATCTATCCCTGGCTGCGGATTGCCGTGACACGCTGGCCGGCTGTGTTCTTCGCCGTCGCCGGCCTGGCGTGGTTCCTTCTGGAGGCTGGGGGGCTGCTGTTCTTCTCGCTCGGCATCTGGCTGGCCATCAGGAACGTTGACGTGCTGGCCAAGCCGACGTGGTTCCGTGCGCCACTGATGCTCGCCCTCTGGCTCGGGCTGTGTGGGATCAAGACCTGGATGGCGTTCACCGTCGAATCCATGTCGGAGCCGATCGCCTTCACGATGATGGCACTGCACCGCGGTGGTGAGGCGGCCGGGCTGCTGACTGCCTGGTTCGGCCTGGACGGTCTGGCCCGCGCGGCGATGCGGCAGGCGCTCTTTCGCTGGCTCGCCGGCTTCTCGTTCATCATCTACGCACTGCACGTGCCGATGGTGAACTATGTCACTGAAGCGGCGTTGAAGGCGGGTACCGGCATCCCGCATATCAACTTCTGGACGTATCTGCTGGCGCCATTGCTGGTGGTCGCCATCAGTGTCGCCGTCGGCGCAGCGATGCGTGCTGGTGCGCGACCGGTGTACAGTCTGCTCACGGGTGGCCGCGGACTCTGACGCCACGGACGCCGCCCGCGCGCTACCCGCGTGTGGGCCGCAATCGCAGCTGGGTGCCCCACGGATCGCGCACTAGCACATCGTCCCCGTCCGGCGTGATCGGATGGCCGAGCGACTGGAGGTTCTCGGCGACCGCTTGCACATCGACGACCGTTGGCAGCAGCAGTGACCATTCGACGAGTTGCGGGTCGTCCGGCGCGGCGGGCTGAGCCCGATCGCCCGCCCACGTGTTCGTGCCCAGATGATGGTGATAGCCGCCCGCGCCCAGAAACAGGGCCCCGGGATACGACCAGACCATACGGTCGAAGCCCACGGCATCGCCAAAGAACTGTTCAGCGACTTCCAGATCACCCACGTGCAGATGAACGTGACCGACCGTCGTGCCTGATGGCATACCGGTCCAAGGGGTGTCGCCAGCCGCGGCGAGTAGCCCTCGCGAGTCCATCGGATCGGACGCCAACAGGAGTTCACGCCCGTTCCGTCGCCACAGGGTCTGTGCTCTGTCCGCGTACACTTCGATCCCGAGATCATCCGGATCTTGCAGGTACAGCGCTTCACTCACGAGATGATCGGCCGACCCAGCGCGGATGCCTAGGCCGTTCAGGTGAGCGAGGAATCGGCCGAGCTCGCTGCGCGATGGAAGGAGGATCGCAACGTGGTAGAGCCCGAGCCGTCTGCCGGTGCGCAGGCTGCGCCCGGCGCGATTCTCCTGGAGCTCGATCAACGGGCCTTCGTTGGCACCTGTACCGAGCAGCATTCGACCGGACCCAGTGTCGCTGACGCGAAAGCCGAGGGTCTGCTCGTAGAAGTCCCGCGACCGCGCCAGATCCGAGACCTGCAGCGTGACACCGCCCGTGCGTGTGCTGGCCGGTAGCCGGTACCCTCGAGGCACCAGCCCGTAGCTCCCGTCGAGTGCCGGCTCGCCGTTGCCCGTGTACAACCCTCCTGTCATGCCGAACCTCTGCTCAGAGCCGTGAACGTCGGTGTGCGGTGTACCTGAAGAGTATCCAGAGCAGCCCGTCAGGCCAGCCACTTTGCGCTCGGAGTCGAAACTTCGTGGCATCGGCGCCGTAGGTTCCGACATTGCAGTACTCGACAGTTTACCGGAGGAGCAGCACCATGTTCACCATTCTTGCTTACGCCGCCAGCCTCGTCGTCACCTATCTCGGCTTCACGCAGGCGCGCGCCTTCGTGCGCGAGCGTCTCCGCTTCGTCACGGCAGCCCAGTCGGGCTGGGCACCGATCGTTGCCGGATTCGGCGCCGGTTTGCTGGCGACGCCGGTGGTCGCACTGATTCCACTGATCGGAACAGGTACGGCGCTCGCCTTCGGCGTGAGCGTGGCAATCGGCGTCGTCAATGGTCAGCGCGACATCCGGAATCGCCTGCCCTCGGCGTTCTGACACGCCGGGTCAGTTCGGTGCGTGAGTGCTCCCGCCGAACTGACGCGCTGTGGCGATATGTTATTGGGGATACAGGCCGTCGCGGAATCTCATCTGACCGCGCCTTGCGCAGCGCCTCAATGGAAACATCGTTCGCGACGCCGACCGGTACCCGCTGAATGAGCCTCGACCGACGCGCCTTTCTCCGCACCGCGGCCATCGCCACTGCCGCGCTGCGCGCGCGAGGACTCGACGCGATGGGGTCACGACCCACGCTGCCTCCAACCGCCCGCCCTCGCCCGTCACGCGCGCAACTCGAATGGCAGCGCGACGAGCTCGCGATGTTCGTGCACTTCGGGGTCAACACCTTCACCGATCGCGAATGGGGTGACGGCACCGAATCCCCTGCGATCTTCGATCCGTCGGCGCTCGATGCCGGCCAGTGGGCGCGCACCGCCAGAGTGGCGGGATTCAAGGCGATGATTCTCACCGCCAAGCATCACGATGGCTTCTGCCTCTGGCCGTCGAAAACCACTCGCCATAGTGTGGCATCGAGCCCGTGGCGCGACGGGAAGGGCGACGTCGTGCGCGAGTTCGTGGACGCCTGTCGCGCCGAAGGGCTGAAGGCAGGCCTCTACCTGTCGCCATGGGATCGCCACGAACCGGTGTACGGTGACTCACCACGCTACAACGATCTCTACACCGCGCAACTCACCGAGTTGCTGACGCAATACGGCCCCATCAACGAAGTATGGTTCGACGGCGCCAATGCCGAGGGGCCGAACGGAAAGAAGCAGGTGTACGACTGGCCGCGCACGTGGAGTACCGTGCGCCGATTGCAGCCGAATGCCGTGATGTTCTCCGATGCCGGTCCCGATCTGCGCTGGATCGGCAATGAACGTGGCGCAGCCGGCACCACCAACTGGTCCACTGTCGATCCGCGGATCGTGACTGTGCCCGGGATGAGCGGCGACGAGGTGATGCGTTCACTGCAGGATGGGGATCGTGATGGCACCGTGTGGCGCCCCGGCGAAACCGATGTCTCGATCCGGCCGGGGTGGTTTCACCATCCCGAAGAGGACGAGAAGGTGCGCACGGCGGACGATCTGGTGCAATTGTACTTCTCGTCGGTGGGTCGCAACTCGAAGCTGCTGCTGAATGTGCCGCCCGGCCGGGATGGGCAGTTTCAGCCAGCCGATGTGGCAAGCCTGATGGCCATGCGAAGCCGCCTCGATGCACTCTTTGCACGCAATCTCGTCGTACAGGGATCGGCACGATTCACACCGCGCGGCGCACGATCAGCGGTGACAGAAGTTGCGCTGAAGCCTGATGCCAATGTCGGCATCATCGCCCTGCGCGAGGACATCACACTGGGTCAGCGCATCGCCGCCTACCGGATCGAGGTACACGCCGGCCGTGGATGGCGCGAAGTTGCCCGCGGCACGACGATCGGCCACCGGAAGCTCGACCGGGTCTCGGTGGGCGCGGTCCAACGTGTGCGCGTGACGGTTGAGGATGCGGTGGAAACGCCGCTGATACTGCGTATCGGGTGCT
>JANNVN010000308.1:0-8360 GCA_031414435.1 Gemmatimonadaceae bacterium | reverse complement strand
TCGATGCCAGCGGTGTGATCAGAAAACCCGACCGCAACCCCGAATGCCTCGCCAATCGCGCGCATCGCGCGGAGGTTCACGTCCTCGAGAGCCGCCGGATAGTCCGTCGTGCACTGCAGAACGGTGAGCGCGCTGCGCGGCGTTCCAGCCGCCAGCAGGGCGCCGATCGCCGCTTCGATGTCGCCGAGCGTTGCCATCCCTGTGGAGAGAATCACCGGTCGGCCCAGCGCGCCGACGCGACGCAGCATGGGGAGGTTCGTGATTTCGCCCGACGGTACTTTGTAGCGTGCCATATTCAGCGAGACGAGCAGGTCAAGGCTCTCATCGTCGAAGGCCGTCGAGAGGAACTCGATGCCCCGGGACTGACAGTACGCGAGGATTGTCCGATGCGCCGCGCTGTCGAGTTCGAGACGCGCCAGCATGTCACGCTGCGCCCCCGCCGATTTCGTCTGACGCTCCTGATAGGCGGCCTTCGGGGCCGCAGACGTCGCCAGCCGATCAGCGCGAAATGTCTGGAACTTCACCACGTCCGCGTCAGCTGCCAGCGCAGCATCGACCAGCGCGCAAGCCGTCGCGACGTCGCCGTTGTGATTCACGCCCGCCTCGGCGATGATCAGTGTGCGCATCACCAGCTCCTCGTGACCATGACGGTAGTGTCATCGGGGACGTCGCGTGTGATGACCTGCCCCAACCCGACGATGCACCGAGCGCCGATGCGCGTGACTTGCTTGACCACGCTTCCACTGCCGATGAACGTCCCTTCGCCAACGCGCACGCCGCTGTTCAGGCGGACGCCCGTGGATACATGGCAGTGCGACGCGATGGCGCTGCCATGCTCAACGAGCGCCATCGTGTTCACGATGCAATTCTCGCCGACGACGGACGATGCGTTCAACACGGCGCCGTGCATCACGATCGATCCAGCCCCGACGCTGGCATGGTGCGAGACATACGCGAGCGGTGACACGATCGTCGGCAGTTGGGCCCCCGCAGCCTGGGCTGCCAGAAAGAGGCGCATCCGCACCGTGGCGCTCCGAATCTGGCCGACCGTCACCAGTACATTCGGAACCTTTTGAACCCACGCTGATAGCGATTCGTCGTCACCCAGCACGGGATAGCCCAGTACCGACGACCCAACTTCGTCTGACGTACCAAGCAGCCCCACGATCTCAAAGGCTCCGAGGCGCTCGATCACGTCGATGCAGGACTCTGAATGGCCACCGGCGCCCAGCAGCAACAGCTTGGTTCGTGCCATCAGCCGCGCAACGCTGGCAACCCGAGCTGCGCGCTGCTCGGAAGACTGATGATTCGAGCAGAAAGAGACTCAGCTGTCGAGAGATCCGCCCGCGGACAATCGCGGAAGTGCGCAAGTCCATGCAGCAGCTCCCACACCGGACGAGTGTGATACCCGGCGGCATGCGACGCGGCGAGGATCGTGTCACGTAACGCGCGCCCGCCTTGCTCGACAACGAGTGTCTGCAGCCAATAGTTGGACCGTGCCCCGTCCGGCTCGAAGAACAGCCGCACGCCGGCGATGCCCGCGAACGCCGTGGCATACTGCGTCGTCAGCGCGCGCTTGCGTTCCAGGAACTCCGGCAACTGCTCGAGCTGTGCACAGCCGAGTGCCGCGTTCAGGTTCGGCAGTCGGTAGTTGTACGCCACCATGTCATGCCGATATTCCCACAGGTGCGGCAGCTTGCCGGTTGTCGTCAGGTGCTTGGCACGACGGGCCAGCTCCGGGTCGGCGGTCATGATCGCCCCCCCACCTCCGGTCGTGATAGTCTTGTTCCCGTTGAAGCTGAGGGTACCCAGCAATCCGAAGGTGCCCGTATGCCTGCCGTGGTACGTGCTCCCCAGCGACTCCGCTGCGTCCTCGACGATCACCAGACCGAACTCCTGCGCCACGCCCTGCAGTCCGCGCAAGTCCACGGGATGACCGAACGCATGCATCGGCACTACGGCCCGGATCGGCCGGCCCGAAATGCGATTCCGCAGCCCATCCGGCCCCGACGTCGCGATGGCGCTCAAGTGCGCACGCAGCGCGGAGGCGGAGACCCCGAGCGTGGACTCCTCGACATCGATGAAGTGAGGGACGGCGTTGCAATACCGCACGGCATTGGCAGTGGCGGCGAACGTCATCGTCGGAACCAGCACCTCATCGCCAGCACGGACCCCCGCCAGTAGCAGCGCGATGTGCAGCGCTGCCGTCCCCGTCCCGGTGACGATGACGTGCGGGCACTCAGTTGCCGCGGCCAGTTCGCGCTCGAAGCGATCAACGAACGCACCCACCGAGGAGACGAACGACGAATCGATCGTCTCCTTCACGTAGGCCCACTCATTCCCGGCGAACAGCGGTTCATGCAACACGGCGCGCTGCGGGCCGATGACGGAGCGGAGCGCGTCGACAACCTCCGACGCCAGCGATTCCATCGCCACAGACTCGGTCATACCACGTACCGTGACGTACGATACATGGCCAGATTGTCCGGATCGCGGAACCACTCGATTGTCTGAGCCAATCCCTCACGCAATCCGGCTGCACCTTGGCGTTCCGGTTGCCACCCCCACCAGGCTCGCGCGCGACTGTTATCCGCACAAAGGCGCTCTACTTCGCTCGCGCCCGGACGCAGCCGTTCCGACGCTGTGATGATTGGGACGTCCCGTCCCAGAAGCTCCATGATCAACTTCGCGGTCTCGCCGATCGTGACCTCGTAGCCGGTGCCCAGGTTCGCGACATCACCAACGCCGGCCGTACTCGTGAGCGCGGCGATGAAGCCTGACGCGGTATCGGTCACGAACGTAAAGTCGCGTGTGGGATGGGTCGATCCGAGATGGAGTTCCGTCGCTCCGGCCAGAAGCTGGCCGATGATGGCCGGGATGACGGCGCGCGCCGACTGGCGCGGACCGAATGTGTTGAACGGCCGGATCACCGTCACCGGCAGGCCGAACGAGGCCGCGAACGAGAGCGCGAGTTGGTCGGCACCGATCTTCGACGCCGCGTATGGCGACTGCGCGTTGAGTGGGTGTGCCTCGGTGATCGGTACGAACTTCGCCGTGCCGTAGACTTCACTCGTCGACGTGTGCACGACGCGACTCACGCCCGCGTCGCGACAGGCAAGCAGGACGTTCAGCGTTCCGGTGATGTTGGTGTCAACGTAGACATCGGGAGCGCTATACGAGTACGGAATGGCGATCAAAGCCGCCAGGTGCAGCACCGCATCCACGCCCTTCACGGCGCGTCGCACGTCTTCAGACGAGCGGATATCGCCGGACAGAACCTCGAAGCGCCCCGCCACATCCGACGCGCACCGATCGAGCCATCCCCATGAACCGAGTGAGTTGTAGAACACGAGCGCCCTTACCTCGTGTCCAGCTCGGACCAGCGCCTCCGTCAGATGCGAGCCAATGAATCCATCGGCACCAGTGACCAGGACCTTCACGTGATCATCTCCATTGCAAGAGGGCGCAATCGCCGTTGACTGGCCCCGAATCTCTTCACACCAGCCTGACACCGCGTGGCATACGACATGGCCGCGAAAGTCATACCTCTGCCACATGCTGCCGTCGGCGACCTGGCAAGAGATCGCCGAGTGACCGGAAGAAGCGCGCCGCGGCCGTGTCACCACCCAGCGCCAGTCGTTCCCACGCCGCCCGCAGCGCAATCGAGAAGGCACCGATCGCCATGCCGATCAAACCTCCGAAAATGCCTCTGCGGATCAGCCCTCGCGGCTCCGGCCTCGCAGGCAAGAGCGGCGCCTCGACGATCGCCACATTCGGGATATCGCGCACTTCGCGAACAAGCGCCTCCTCCCGCGACTGTGCCAGGCCACTGAGTACCTGCTGTTGCAAGTCCACGTCACGCTGTATCCGGTCGTGCTGGAACCGGAGCTCCGGCGAGTTCGAATAGTCGCGGTTCCTGAGCAGGAATCCAGCCAGCCTCGCCTCGGATGCCTCAAGTTCCTTCCGCTGCGACACCAGCCGTGACTCGACGAATCGACGCTCCGCCGACGCCTGATCGCGGCGCAGGTTCAAGTGAAACTTGACGAGCTCGTCAGTAAGTCGACGCGCGATGCTCATCGAGACTTCAGGATACTTCGTCGTGACGTGTAAGCTGACGAGGCCGGTTTCCTTCGCGACACTGACCTTGAGTGCTCTACCGAGGCTCCGGACCCCTTCATCACGACGGATGGCGGGTGCAGCCGAGTCGACTTCGAGTGCATCGAGCAGCGCGACACGCTGCCCAGCGCCGAACGTCGTCAACGGGATCGTGTCCTGCAGCAGTTGACGGAGAATCGTCGGCGACGCGATCAGTTCACCCAGCAGCGCCGGGCTGGCCAGCGCATTGCCCGACGCCGGCAGGGCCACACCGAACTGGCCGGCGATGCCGCGCAGGCCAGACATCTGTGACGCGTCGCTCGTCGTGCCCTGCGCCACGAACGACGTCCGCACGGAGTACTCCCGATCACCGACGAAGATCACGAGCCCCGTCAGAAGGCCACCCAGAACGCCCCAGAGCAGCAGGCTCCGCCGACGCTCGAGCAGGGTGAGGCCGATTTCGTAGAGCACCGCAGATTCGGACGCGAACACGATGTCCGTCTGCGGCACATCAGCTTCGGGCTTCGCGGTTGGCGTCGAACGCAGATCGACCACGGGTCAGGCGCGCGGCGGAAGAATGTGGGGGGCGATGCGCACGACGACACACCCGTGGGCATCACACTGAAGGTAACACGTCTGCGACGGTTGCTGAAGCCAGCAGCGTGCCCCGCCGGCATTCCGTGACTTCCACGCCACGGTCGCGACGGTGAGCACAATACCCGCAGGCGTGCTTAATTCGGTGGGCGTTTCCTCCGGCGTGCCGTCGCTGCCCCACGGCGCAGCAGCCAACTCCCCGCACTACCCAGCAATGCACATCGTCGTGTTGAATCAGGACTTCCTTCCAGAGACAGGCGCCGGGCCAGCGCGTATCTCCGAGCTTGCGGCGGAGTGGTTGGCTGCCGGGCACCAGGTCTCGGTCATCTGCGGTTTTCCGAATAGACGCATGCCAGGTCAGCGCGACGGCATCATCCCAGTCGCATATCGGGGACAGGCCTTCATGACCGAGACGCTCAACGGCGTGACTGTCTATCGCTCCTGGCTGTATACGACGTCGCGGCGCGGCTTCGGTCGCGTCCTAGCGAGCTATCTCACGTTCGCGGCGTCATCACTCGCCAACGCGCTCATGCGCGTCCCGAAGCCGGACGTGTTGATCGCGAGCGGCCCCCCGTACTTCCAGCAGTTTTCTGGAGCGATCGCTGCCGTGCTGCGCGGCACCCCGCTGGTGGTAGAGGTCCGGGATATGTGGCCCGACTACCTGGTGGAGATGGATGTTGTTCGCAATCCGATGCTCAAGCGGGCGCTGTTCGCTTCCGAGCACTGGCTCTGCAACCGATCGAAGGCGATGGTGGTGGTGACTGAGTCCTTTCGCCAGCGATTCATCGCCAAGGGTATCGCCGCTGAGAAAATCGAAGTGATTCCGAACGGCGTCGACACGAGTCGCTACTACGCATCCGACGAAACGCTCCCGATCACACTCGGTGAGCGGGAGCCGGGCGAAACGCTGATCGGTTATCTCGGCACGTTCGGCGCTGGGCAGGGACTCCTCTCCGTGATTCAGGCAGCGCGCATTCTGCAGACGCGCGGCACGCGGGCGCGATTCGCCCTCGTCGGCGATGGTTCGGACCGCGCACTGCTCGAAGCAGACCTGGCTGCGAACCCGGTGCCAGGCGTCACACTTCACGACCCTATCGCACGCGATGCAACACGCGCGTTCTACAACAGCTGCGACATCGTACTCGTCCCACACGCGCCGCTCCCAATTCTCAAGGACACCGTGCCCTCCAAGATTTTCGAGGCCATGGCGTGCGAACGTCCGCTGCTTGCAGCCCTCGGCGGGGAGGGAGCCCGGATCGTCGAACGTTCTGGCGGTGGGCTGCTCGCGTCACCGGGCGATGCTGAGTCGATTGCAGACGGGATCATTGCAATCCAACGGATGTCGCAGGAAGATAAGGATGGCATGGGACGATTAGGACGAGCTTTCGCGACCCGCGAGTACGACCGGGTTCGCCTAGCGGCTCGCTACCTCTCCCTGTTGGAGCGCGTCACGCAGTAAATCGTCGGCTTTGGGCATCGCCGTGTTCGCGATGTCAGCGGACTGGAGTATACTTATCGGCATGCGATATCAGAATTCAGCCGAGCGCTCACCATTCCTGTCGGGAGCGAAGGAGGAAACAACTCGTAGCCGTCGCGGAATCCGGGATGCGAAGTTAGCGTTCCGAGTATCTTGCAAGTTGTGACCTCACCGCGCTTTGCGTGGTACAGGCCAGTAACGCAATTGGTCTATGAGTTGGATTGGATTTCTCAAACCGTACCTACATGTCGGGTGGTGTGACACCCCAATCCGTATCGCGAGTTACTACGACCCGAACCCGCGTGCTCGTTGCGGCCGATCTCGTGGGCTCGTTCTGCGCGACATTCCTCGCATTTTTTGCCAGGTTCGAGGGCTGGCCGCCGCCGGCACAGTTCGGGGCGCTCTTTCTGAAGTACGCCGTTGCCGCCTGTGTGCTGCGCGTGACCGTCTTCTACTTCACGGGTGCGTACTCGCAGGCGTGGCGATACGCGAGTGTGCGTGAGGCAGTATTGCTCGCGTACACGGGGGTGGTTGCCTCGATGCTCACGGGGACTGCCGGCCGATTGGCGGTTCTTGACAGCGGCACCGCCATTCCTTGGTCGATTCTGTTGCTCGATACGACCCTGTTCATGGGTGCGGCAATCGGTGTTCGCCTACTAGCCCGCGCGCGTCGCCAAAGCGCCTTCGGACGCACCAAGCCCTCGCGAGACGGTCGGCGCACACTCATCATTGGCGCCGGATCCGCCGGACAACTCGTTGCCCGCGAGCTCACCGACAGCAACCGCACTGGAATGGTCCCGTTTGGCTTTCTGGACGACGACCCAACCTTGCAAGGCAAACGCATCCTCGGCCTCCCTGTCCTCGGTCACACCAGTGACATGGTCGACATCGCCAAGGCCGCCAGCCTCGACCTGGTCGTCATCGCCACCCCCTCCGCCCCCGGCTCCTTCATCCGGAAAATCGTCCAGCTCGCTCGCGAAGCTGGCGTCGAAGCCCGCACCGTACCAGGCCTGGACGACCTCAGCGGACGCGTCTCCATCGCCGCGCTCCGACAGGTCCAGATCGGGGACCTGCTCCGCCGCGAGCCGGTCGAAGTCGACCTCGAAGGCCTCAAGTCCATGGCCGCCGGACGCACCATCCTCATCACCGGCGCCGGCGGATCCATCGGCAGCGAACTCTGCCGTCAGATCTCGACCCTCAACCCTGGCCACATCATCCTCCTTGGCCACGGCGAGAACTCCATCTTCGAGATCCACGCCGAACTGCGCGAGCGCTTCCCCGACGTCCGGACGGTGCCGATCATCGCCGACGTGAAGGACGCTGAACGCATCCATCGGATCTTCCAGGACTGGCGCCCGTTCGCGGTCTTCCACGCCGCGGCCCACAAGCACGTGCCGCTGATGGAAGACAACGTCATCGAAGCGGTACTCAACAACGTCGTCGGCACGCGCAACGTGGTCACCAGCGCCCTCGACTCCGGCGTGCAGCACTTCGTCCTCGTCTCGACCGACAAGGCGGTGCGACCGGCGAACATCATGGGTGCCACCAAGCGCGTGGCGGAAATGATCGTCTGCCATGCGGCGCACACGCATCAGGCGCATTTCATGGCCGTGCGCTTCGGCAACGTGCTCGGCAGCCGCGGCAGCGTGGTGCCGACGTTCATGCGACAGATCCGCAACGGGGGCCCGATCACGCTCACTCACCCGGATATGCGTCGCTTCTTCATGACGATTCCGGAAGCGACGCGCCTCGTGCTCCAGGCCGGCGCGATCGGCACTGGCGGTGAAGTGTTCTGCCTCGACATGGGTGAGCCGGTCCGGATCTACGATCTGGCCCTGGACCTCATCCGCCTCTCCGGGCTCACCGAAGGCGAAGACATCGAGATCGTCTTCAACGGCGTCCGTCCCGGCGAAAAGCTCTACGAGGAACTCTTCTTCTCAGGCGACGAAGTACTCAAGACGTCGCATCCGAAGATCATGAAGGCGCGCTACGACGCCCCAGACCTGCGCGTCTACATGCAGATCGTGCAGCTGATCGAGTCCGCGATGCGCAATGCGAGCGATTCGTATCTGCGTCGCAGCCTGGAAGAGATCGTCCCTGACTTCGAATCACCGGGCCGAGTGATGCGGACGACCCCGACATCGGAAGTCATCGAGCGGACACCGATCGCAATGGGTGTGGCGCGAGGCTGACC
>JANNVN010000307.1:0-38726 GCA_031414435.1 Gemmatimonadaceae bacterium | reverse complement strand
ATCGCGATAACGCTCTTCCGAGCGCTCCCAGCCAAAGTCGCGGGCCATGGCGTCCCGCATCATCCGGAACCACTGATCGCGGTCACGGAACGCGACGACCGTGCGTGCGATCGCCTCGGTAAACGCCGACGCCGTGAACTCGTTGAAGACGAACCCGGTCACTCCATCGTGCACGGTATCCGCCAGTCCGCCGACGCGGCGGACCAGTGGTACGGTACCGTAGCGCTGTGCGCGCATCTGCGTCAGTCCACAGGGCTCGTACTGACAGGGCATGAGCAGGACGTCCCCGCCGGCCATCAGCCGATGCTCGCGCGCATCGGAGAAGCGGGTTTCGAGAAACACCCGGTCCGGATGGCGCGCCGCGATCTCGCGGAGTCCGTCGACGAAACGCCGGTCACCGTTGCCGAGGAACACCCACTGCGCGTCGATCTTGAAGATCCAGGGATTGTCGAGAATCAGGTCCAGCCCCTTCTGCTGGACGAGCCGGGCCGTCATCACGAAGACCGGCACATCCGGCAGGACGGCCAGCCCGAGCTCGCGCTGCAGCTGCTGCTTGCAGCTCGCCTTGTTCCCGACATCCTCCCGGGAATACGTGGCCGGAATATCGGCGTCGCGCGCCGGGTCCCATCGGGTCTGGTCAATGCCGTTGAGGATTCCGACGAAACGATCGCCCTTCAGCACGAAGTTTTCGTGGAGCCCAAACCCACCCGCCGCCGTCCGCAGCTCGTCGGCGTGCGTCATGCTGACGGTGGTGACCGCATCGGCAAAGGCGATACCGCCCTTGAGCAGGTTCATTCGCCCATACCACTCGAACTGGGCAAAATTGTAGAGCGACGCCGGCAAGCCGACGTCGGCCATCGTTTCCGGCGGAAAGTGGCCCTGGAATCCGGCGTTGTGGACCGTGAGGACCGTCCGGACGTCCCGGTGATACGGACTGTCCGCGTACCAGCTCCGCAGGTAGGCCAGCGCGAGGCAGGTGTGCCAGTCATGCGCATGGAGCAGCACCGGCGCGCTGGCGAACTCCGGCAGCACCTGGAGGGCGGCCGCACAGAAGAACGCGTACCGCCGGGCCGTGTCGCCGTAGGGACCGTTCTCGTCTCCGTAGATGCCTGACCGATCGAACAAGTCGCGGTTGTCGATGAAGAAGACGGCGGGTGGTGCTACATCACCGCGCATCGCGATGACCTCCGAGGCGGCCTCGAGCGGAAGGCGGTAGAGCTGCGCGCCATAGTTCCGGAAGGCCACACCGACGGTGAAAGGCGCGCCGACGGGTTCGAGAGTGGGGAATTGCTCGCGAATCTGACGGTAGAGCGGCATCAGGATCGCAACTCGCTCCCCTGCGGCAGCCTGGTAGGCAGCGAGACTGCTGACGACCTCGCCAAGGCCCCCGGTGCGCGCAATCGGAGCGAGCTCGACTGTCAGATGGACCACGGAAACCCTCCGCTGGTCGCCGGACTGCAGCGGTTCGGGCGCATTCCGCCTGAGGAAGCGTCCATCGGCACCTCGCACCGCACGTGGGAGCGTTTCCTTCGCCACGCGCGCAGGCTTCGGCGTGCGTGGCGGTTTCGGAGCGGGCTTCGCGACGACGACCTTCGGCGGACGCGGCGGTTTCGCACGAGCCTGCGCGACCGGCGCTGGTACAGGAACCGTGGTGGGTCCTTTGCCGCGTACGGCGGGCGATTTTGCGGCCGGCTGCTTGGCAGACCTCGGCGTTGGCTTCACTGCAGGTTCGGCGGCCGGTGTCGGGGCGGGCTTTGCCGATGGCTTGGGTGTCCGGGAGGGCATGGCTTGGTCGTAGTCCGCGCAGCAGGCACGTGACGCCCCGACGGCAAAGCCGGGGGCGGATCGGGGGAACCGCGGGAATCCGGCAGCGCTGCGTCCGACAGCATGCCAACAGTGCCGAAAACGGTCACGACGCCGCCCGCGCAAGGTGCGCAGCCAGGCCCGCTAATTCCAGTAGCGATCTGCGACGGGACGAAATCCGCCGCTGCGCGTCTTCAGCGACAACTGCCCGATGACCCCAGTTCGCCCTAGTTTAGCTGACGTGACTAATCCAATACCGAGCCGGATCGCCGGCCTGCAAGAGCTCGCGAGCAATCTCTCGTGGAGCTGGAACCGTGAAGCGCGCGCCCTGTTCGCCGCCATCGACGACCGCCTGTGGCTGGCCACCCGCCACAATCCCGTCACCTTTCTTCAGCGTGTATCGCCGGAGCGGCTGCAGGTGTGCGCCGATACGCCTGCGTTCCGGGCGCAGTACGACGAGGCGATGCACTGGTCGCGGACCGAGTCGCAATCCGACGACACATGGTTCGCGAAGACGTACCCCGAACTGACCGAGTCGAAGATCGCCTATTTCTGCGCGGAATTCGGCCTGCACTCCTCGGTACCGATTTACTCGGGTGGTCTGGGCGTGCTTGCCGGCGATCACTGCAAGACGGCGTCCGACCTCGGCCTGCCGCTGGTGGGCATCGGCCTGCTCTACCGGCACGGGTACTTCGACCAGCGGATCAATGTCGACGGCTGGCAGGAGAACATGGACGACTCGTTCGACCTCTCCAGCACGCCGATCACGCCGGTGTTGAACTCCGATGGTACCGACCTCACCGTGTCGGTGACGGTCGCTGGTCACGAAGTGCTGGTGCGCGCATGGCGTCTCATGGTGGGCCGCGTGCCGCTGCTCCTCCTTGATACGGACCTGCCGGCCAACCGTCCGGAAGACCGCGAACTGCTCAGTCGACTCTACGCTGGGGGCGTCGATCTGCGACTGCGTCAGGAGTGGCTGCTCGGCGTGGGCGGTGTACGCATCCTGCGCGCGCTCAAGATGGAGCCGGATGTCTGGCATGCGAACGAAGGCCACGCCAGCTTCATGTTCGTCGAGCGGTTGCGCGAGTTGCGCGCGATGGGCGTCGACATGCCGACCGCGATCAGCAAGGTGCGCAAGGCGTCGGTGTTCACCACACATACGCCGGTGCCCGCCGGTCACGATGTGTTTCAGCGGCCCGCGGTCGAATCCGTACTCGGCCCCGTCTGGAAAGAGCTCGGCATCGACTCGGACGCCTTCTTCAATTTCGGCCTGCATCCGCATTACGGCAAAGAGCAGTTCCACATGACCGCGTGTGCTGTGCGTTTCGCATCGAGGGTCACCGGTGTGGCCAAGCTGCACGGCGAAGTGTCGCGCGAACTGCTGCACCCGATGTGGCCGAACCGCGCCGTGAATCAGGTGCCGGTGGGCCACGTCACCAACGGCGTGCATCTGGCCACCTGGATGGCCAATCCGATCATGAGTACGCTCGACAAGCACCTGGGCCGCGACTGGGGCTTCACGCTCGACAATCCGGACACCTGGAATCGCATCATGAAGGTGCCGGATGCCGATCTGTGGGCGGCCCACGGCGAGTTGAAGGGTGTGCTCGTGGACCGGATCGTCGAGATGGCACGCCGCAGCTTTGCACGCGGACACAAGGAAGCCACGCAGATCGTCGGCGCCGGCACGTTGCTTGACCGGTCAAGCCTGATGATCGGCTTTGCCCGACGCTTCGCGACCTACAAGCGCGCAGATCTGCTGTTCCACGATCCGGAGCGGTTGCGCAAGATCCTCACCAATCCGGATGCGCCGGTGCAGCTGGTGTTCGCCGGCAAGGCACACCCGGCTGATGTGCCCGGCAAGACCGTGTTGCAGCGAGTGTACCAGTTCACGCGCGATCCACGATTCGAGGGACGCGTGGCGTTCATCGAGGACTACGACATGCACATCGCCCATCTGCTGGTGCAGGGCGTGGACATGTGGATGAATCTGCCTCGTCCGCCGCTCGAGGCGTCGGGCACCAGCGGCATGAAGGCCGCGCTCAACGGCGTGCCGCAGCTCAGCACGGTGGACGGCTGGTGGGCCGAGGGCTACGATGGCACCAACGGGTGGTCGGTGACAGCGCCGAAGACGGCCGACGAAGACGCCGCGGCGGCAAACAACGTGTACGAACTGCTCGAGCGCGAAGTCGTGCCGCGGTACTACGACCGGACCCACCGCGAAGGGGTGCCCGCCAAGTGGCTCGCCACGATGAAGCACAGCATCCGCCAGGCGGGGCGCTTCTTCACCGCCGCCAGGATGGTGCAGCAGTACACGAACGAGTATTACGCGCCCGCCATCATCGGCGGCGACTTCCCCGATGATCCGCCGACGGCGTGACATCGGCAGTCATTCACGCGCACTGCTATCAACCACCGCGCGAGGACCCGTTCACGGGCCTCGTGCCGGTGGAGCGCACGGCAGCGCCCTTCCATGACTGGAACGCGCGCATCACGGATGAGTCGTACCTTCCACTGGCGACGGCGCGCGACCTGACGGCGCGCGCGCGCGTCAATCTGTTCGAGTGGATCAGTTTCAACGTCGGCCCCACGCTGGCAATCTGGCTCGAACGCGAAGCACCGGCAGTGCTCGATGCGATGCGCGTGGGTGACGCAAAATCGATCGAGCGACTCGGCGAGGGCAATGCGATCGCCAGCGCGTACAACCACGTCATTCTTCCCCTCGCCTCGCCACACGAGCGGAAACGCGAGATATTCTGGGGCCTGCATGACTTCCGGATGCGGTTCGGTCGCGAGTCACTCGGCTTCTGGTGCCCTGAGACTGCGATCGACGACGACACCGCCCAGGCTCTCGCCGAGGCCGGTGTACAGTTCGCGATTGTGGCGCCATATCAGATCCGCGATGGGGGGCACGATGGGCAGCCCCGCCGCTGGCGCGGCGCACACGGACATTCGCTGTTTCTCGCGCCGTACCACGGTGAGCTGAGTGGGTCGATCGGCTTCGGCGATCTCGCGCAGCACGGTGAGCGATTGGCCGGCGCACTGGCCGCCATTGCGGCTGAGCGTGGAATTGCGAGCATTGCCACCGATGGCGAAACGTTCGGCCATCACAAGCGACATGGCGAAATGGCGCTGGCAACCGCCATCGGCTCGTTGCGTCGCAGTCAGAAAGCGACCGTCACGAATTTCGCCGCCATCATCAACGCACGTGCCAGCTGGCACGACTGCCAGCTGGTGTCGCCGAGTTCATGGAGCTGTGCGCACGGCATCGAACGCTGGCGATCGAACTGCGGCTGTGGCGCGACACACGAGACAGGCCGGGCGCAGGAATGGCGGGGGCCGCTGCGGGCAGCATTGCGCTGGCTGGCCGAGGCGCTCGACACAGCAGACGGAGATGACCCGGAACTGACGCCGCAGCGGAAGGCGCGGTACGGAATGTTCACCAGCTGTGGGTGGTTCTTCGACCGATTCGAAGGCCACGAGACGCGGCTGCTGCTGAAGATGGCTGCGTTCACCATGCACGGGCGCAAGGACGCGGCGGAACTCGAAGCCGGATTCGTCCAGCGCCTCATTCACGCACACTGCAACGACCGGGCACTGGGCAACGGGGCCGATCTCTGGTATCGCGACTATCACCAGCTGCTGAATCGGCCGGACTGACGCACCCGCGGCGGTGTGAGCCGGCCACAACATTCGGGACGACCATCAGGGCCGGCACCAGCGTTGTCAGGTGCCGGCTTTGATGGTTGACGGTGCACTGCCCTTCCGGAACAGCAACGTCTGACGCGCTCCGCGATCGTCGACCTGCACGATGTTGATCTGGTCGGCGTGCAACTCGGTCAGCATCTGATTCCGGATGGCGACACCCGTCAGTGCGCGCATCGACGGCACGCGCACACAGAGCCAGATCATGTCGTCGGCTCGCCGCACGCCACACGACTCGAAGGTGACGAGCCGACGTTCGGCCGTTCCGATCATGAATTGCGACTGGACGTATCGCAACGCCTCTGGCTCAGAGACCGAGTGATCCGCCGGCGCCGAGCGGCCGGCGTGTGTCGCGACCGACGACGAGAGGTCGTCGGCAAATGCGCGGATCATGACCGTCAGGCCGCGCGCGTCGGCGGTCAGCTGCGTCACGGTCGTATGGATCGCGTGTGCATCCGCCACGCGGCTCACCAGGAGCAGCAACGCCAGAGCGCGACATACGGTCCGGATCAGCGGCACGGGCAACGTGTGCATCTACGGTGCGCCCGTCAAGACGGCGGTCACGCCAAGCTCGCGCGCGTGACGTTCGAGCAACGGGTCCGGCGTCTGCAGGCGTAACGCCGAGCGCATCGCGGCCTGTGCCTCTGCATGCCGACCGGACTTTTCCAGTGCCAGCGCGACGATGTCGTAGCCGTAGACATCCTTCCGCGCCCTCAACTCGTCGGTCGCCTTCTCGAGGACTGCACCCACCTGCAACCCATGTTCGAGCAGATGCAGGCTCCACGCGCGATGATAGGCGCCGGGCTGCAGACTGACCGCGACCTCGAGCGTCCGAAAATACTCATCCGCCTTGGCGCGATTGCCCAGCGCGCTGTATGCGTCACCGATCAGGCCAAGGGTAGCCGGATCGAGTTGCACTGCCATCGCTCGCTCGCCCCAGACAATCGCCTCACGCCAGTTGCGTCGCGCCATCTCGTAGCGCGCCATTGCCGCGAGCAACCGCGGATCCTCAGGCTCCAGCGCCAAGCCCGCCGAGTATGCGGCAGCGGCATCACCGAGCCGGCCGCGTCGCAGCTCAAGATCGCCCACGCGCAGGTGGAACCATGCCTGCGTCTCACGCGCCACATCACGACGCGACAGCGCATCGGCCCGGGCAGTGATCAACAAGCGATGCGCCTCAGGGACGTGGTTGTTCAGTTCGAGCCAGCGCGCGAGCCGCGCCGCCGTGGTGAGTGTCCCGCGCTCGCTCCAGACGGATCGGAAAAGCGTGTCGGCGGCTGCGTCGTCGCCAAGCTCCATCGCCACCTCGGCCAGCGAGGCACGGTACGCAGCAACCTCAGGTTCTGCTCGCACGAGCGCCTCGGCAATTTCGCGCGCCTCGGTGAAGCGATGCTGCGCCAGCAGAATGGAAACCAGTGTCGACGAGGCAGCCGAATTCCGCTTGGTACGCTTGCCGACCGATCGGCGCGCAAAGGCTTCGGCCTTGAGATAGTCGTCCCAGCCACCACCCTCTCTGGCGCGCTGGAAGTGCAGCGCCGCCAGCTGCCCAGTGACGATCGCACTGGTGGGATCGGCATCAAGGGCCTGATGCCACACGCGGATCTGGACATCGCGCTCGGCCCGCTCCGAGAATCCCGGGGCTCGCGGCATCTCCGTACCGGCTGGACTTGCCGCAGGCCGTGCAGCGCGCGCGAATGCTGCACCGCCGAGCGCAACGACGATCGTCGCGGCAACAAGCCGACGCAGCATTCGCGCGGTACTCATCGTGCGGCTTCGAGATACGGGAACGTCGTCGGATACGTCCGGACGCTCGTACTGACGTTGTCGGAGGTCAGTCCAGGCAGGACGGCAGCGGCCGGGTCGAGCAGATTGCCGAAGATTGCGGTGAGGCCGGCGTCAACCACGTCATCACTCATCTTGCGACCACCGTAGCCACTCGCGAGCGCCCAGCTCAGCCAGCCCGCCGTGTTGCCCGGGCGATTCGGAAAGACCAGCAGCATATCCGGCACCAGCACGGCAGCCAGCGTGTTGGCGATCGCCGGACCACGATTGAAGGCATTGGTGAACGCCTTGATCTTGTCACCAAAGCCATTGGCGACGTCGGTCGACGGAGTGGTGCTGTTGTGCAGTCCATGATCCCGCTTCATGAAGAACACTTCGCTGACGAGCGGATTGCCGAGCCGCTCGATCTGATTGTAGGTGCGGGCGACGGTCGGTGAGGTGGTACCGCCACCGTCGTTGTCGTCGGAGCACGCAGCCAGCAGCGGCAGCGCAAGCGCCACGACCAGCGCGCGGGAGAGCCTGAGGGAATGCATCATTGGAGTCCGTGAGAAGAAAGAGGGCAAGCGAAGGAGGCGCATCATCGGCTGATCGTGCCCCAGACGCCAAACTTCGCGTCGGCGGCAGAACTGGTGACGAGCGATGCCTTGGGCAGCTCGATCGCGATTGCGAGCGTGTTGAACGGGCGGAGAAAATCGACGCCCGGGGTGCGGAATGAGCCTGCGGCTGGTCCATTCTGAATCGACAGCGGGCCGGTGGACGGACGGCGATCGGGAATGATGTTGAAGAACTGCTCGAGATCGATCACGAACGGATCAGCACGAATGCCGGCGAAGGCCTGCAGGCCGGTGGCACTGCCAGCGTTGCCACCAACGGTGCCAGTCACGGTCGGGCCTGTCGTCACGAGCATCGTCCTGGTGCCGACCATGGCAGGTGCAACCGGGCCACGCACCGTGTACTTCTGTGCGGCGCCCACACCGTCATCGAACGTCACCTGGAACACCAGGTCTTCGACGGCGTCGCCGGTGTTGTCGACCTTGAGTTGGTACAACAGGTTCGGGTCGAACGACGCACTCTGCCCGGCGATTGGGCTCGAGGTCGTGAGGACGAGCGCAATCCGATCCGCCGATGAGCCGGGAAAGGCGTACACGTCGTTGATGTCCATACGCGGACTGAGTTCGACCTCAGGGGTGTCCTGATGATCGGAGGCATAGACGCGCTGGCCGATGACGAGCGCGGCAGCGCCGACGACGAGGCACGCTGCTGCGCGTGCCGAGCGTCGGGTAAGGAGGGGCAATTGCATACGGAATCCGGAGTGCAGGTGAACGGATGAGACGGGCCCGGTGCCTACGGTGCGGCACTCGGCATCGGTCGAAATGGACCGGATGCTCTGGCTACGTCGGTTCGCCCGAATCGGATCTCTGTGGCGGATCTGTGACCCGCGAGGTGCCGCGCGCGGGGCTACCTTCGCTGGGTGGTGCGCGGACGCGATCCGTCCGCGCTCCCTCGGCCTTCTCCCTCTATTCTGAATTGTCCATGCGCACATCGTCCGCACGCTTCTCGACGCTGATCGGATGTCTCGCACTCGTGCTCGTTGGCGCGTGCGGTCGATCGGCCGAGTCGCCGCTGGCACCGCAGCCAGCACCAGCTGGCACCGTCCTGCCGGCCGCCGGTCCGAACAGCATGACACGGCTGATCATCTCGGAGATCATGGCCGATCCCGCCACGATCAGTGATGCGAACGGCGAGTGGTTCGAACTGCACAACCCTGGCGTGGCGCAAGTCAGCCTGACCGGCTTCCAGGTCGCCTCCGCGAACGATGCTGTCGTGACGATCACGGGCGCCGTGAACGTGCCGGCCGGAGGCTATGTCGTCGTCGCAAAGAACGCGGACAACGCCGTGAATGGCGGTCTCAACGCCGTCGCCAGTTTCGGGGCGATGAATCTGGCCAACAACACCACCGACTGGCTGCTGATCAGGGACAACGTGGGCGCGTTGGTCGACAGTGTGTCGTGGGGAGTGGCGCCGACGACTGGCTCGGCACGCGCCAAGCGGGCGATGGTGATCGACTGCACACCGTTCAGCGACACGCGTGCCTGGGGCAATGCGACGATCAACTATGTGGCCAGCAATCGCGGGACGCCCAATCTGGCGAACGACATCGCGGACTACAGCGCGCCGGACCTGTGCGGCGGCGGCCAGCCCGGGGGACCCGTCGTCAGCGTGACAGTCACACCAAACCCTGCATCCGTCGTGCTGGGTACCACACGAGCCTTCACCGCCACCGGTCGCGACGCCGGCGGTACCACGGTCACGACGACGTTCACGTGGAGCAGCAGCACGCCGTCAGTCGCCACGATTGACCCGACCACAGGTGTTGCAACCGGGCTCACACCCGGCACCACCACGATCACCGCGACGTCAGCAAACGGAATCGCCGGGACCTCGGTTCTCACGGTGGCTACCGCGGGCGACATTGCGACCGTCACGGTTGGCGGTGCGTCGATCCCTGTCGGGTTCCAGACGCAGCTCTTCGGTACCGCACGCGACGGCAGCGGTGTGGCCGTGGCGACGTCTTTCTCCTGGACGGTGGACCCAGCGGACGCCGCGCGGCTCTCGGTCGACGCCAATGGCGTAGTCACCGGCCTCGCAACCGGCAGCGCTCGCGTCACGGCAACGGCACCGAACGGAGTGAGCGGGTCGGCAACGGTGACGATCGACGCGCCGGTTCTCGCGAACCCGTCGGTCTACGGGAACAATCTCGAGTTCGGCACCCCGACCGACGCGAACAGTGCGGATGACTTCCTCATCGCGCGTCCACAGGCGAGCATCAGCTACAACCGGAATACGGGCGGTCCGAACTGGGTCTCGTACAATCTCGAGAGCGCGCATTTCGGCACCGAGGACCGCTGCAACTGCTTCACCAATGATCCGGCGGTGATCGCGCAGGGGTTCCCTGTGATCCGGACTTCCGACTACACCAATGGCGGCTTCGATCGCGGTCACATGATGCGGTCGGCTGATCGGACCCTCACGAACATCGAGAACGCCACCACGTTCTATCTCTCGAACGTCGTGCCGCAGACTGCCGACCTGAATCAGGGCGTATGGGCCGCGCAGGAGATATTCATCGCGGATCTGGCACGCGTCAGCAACAAGGAGCTGTACATCATCACCGGACCGGCCTTCACCGGGCCAGCGCGGACGATCAAGGATGAAGGAAAGATCCGGATCCCTGATTTCACCTGGAAGATCGTCGTCGCGATGGATCGCAACACCGGTCTGGCCGATATCGCGACGTGGGATGATCTCGCGCGTGTGCAGGTGACAGTGGTGAGCATGCCGAACATCACCGGAATCCGAAATGCGAACTGGCGCGACTATCAGGTGACGGTCGACAGTCTGGAGAGACTCACCGGATACAACTTCCTCTCCGCCCTGCCCGATGACTTCGAAGCGGCGATCGAGGCGGGCGATCGACCGCCGGTGGCGAACCTGAGCGGCCCTGGCAGCGGCGCGGAAGGTGACGCGTTGTCGTTCAGCGGCGCGAGTTCCACCGATCCTGACGCCGGCGATGTCCTTACCTACCGCTGGTCGTTCAGTGATGGCACGACGGCCAGCGGCGCGACGGTGGCGAAGACCTTTGCGGACAACGGGAGTTACACGGCCCGACTGACCGTCATCGATCGCTTCGGCTGGGAATCGACCGTCTCACAGGCCGTGACCGTGTCGAACGTGGAACCGGTTGCGACGCTGACACCGGTGGCCGGCACGACGGTCGCCATCAACACCGGGTGGTCGCTCCAGCTGCGCTTCGGCGACGCCGGCGTGCGCGATGGCCCGTGGCGCGTACGGTTCGACTGGGGCGATGGCACGAGCTTCTCGAGTGTGCTCACCGGAGCGCCCTCCACCACACCATTGCAACGCGGCAAGATCTGGACGACGCCCGGCAACTACAACGTCGTGGTGACCGTGACTGACAAGGATGGCGGCGTGGCAACGCGCCAGGTCGCCGTGACGGTGACGCCATGAACTCCCACCTCACCCACCCCATGCGTCTGACAGCAATTCTCCTCGCCGGAGCGCTGGCGGCAGCACCGGCGCTTCGCGCGCAGACCACGATCGGCGCCGCGCTCACCACCAGTGTCGGTCCGTTCACGCGGACCGCTGCTGGATTTCAGAGCGTCGGGCAGTCATTCGTGGTGCCGACGCTCAGCACGCAGCTCTCGAGCTTCAGCCTGTCGTTGAGCAACTTCTTCAACGGCGGCGCCTTGAAGTTCGACGCCTACATTCTGGCCTTCGACACGGCCAACCGACGGGTGACGGGGAGCGTTCTCTGGAACGCCACCGACATCCTCGGGTCGTCGAACGACTTCGCATTTGACCTGCGCAGTTTCAACACAGGCAACCTGAGTCTCACCGCAGGCTCGACCTACCTGTTTCTCATCACGACGTCGACTCAGGGCGACGGAGCCGCTGGCGACGCGTCGAATCTGGTGGGGGCAAACGACACCGACGGCTACACGGGAGGTTCGCTTTGGGTGGCGAACAACGGCAGCAACGCCGGCGCTCTGCGCGACGCCGGTGCGTTCACTGCGGTCGATGGCGTGACGGACGCGAACTTCTCGGCCGTCTTCCGCGCTGATCCCTCCGTCGTTCCGGAACCGGCAGCGGTCCTGCTGACCGGGACCGGGCTGGTTGCTCTTGGCCTGATCGGCCGGCGGCGCAGGCGCGGCACCCGCTAGGCGTGCGATGAGTGGCGCCGCGGCGGAGGCTTCCGCGGCGCCGAACACCGGGACAGGCTTGGCGAGAGGCGGTTCCGGGTGGATACTCCCCTCCTTCAGGTCGCCACCGTTGCCGACCGACTGAATCCTTTCGCGCTCACCTCGCCCATGCAGTTCGTCGATCCGCGTCTCTCGCGTCAGCGGTATGGCTGGTTCTCGCAGTCGATTGGGCTGGACATGCCGATCGTCACCTACGGCCATGCGGGCCCCCCGGTGCTCCTCTATCCGACCGCAGCGGCGGACTACCTCGAGAACGAGCGCTTCTTTCTCGTCAAGGCAATCGAACCACTGCTGATGGCGGGCCGGCTGCGTCTCTTCTCCATCGACAGCATCAATCGGACGGCGTGGATGGATCGCGACATGCCGGTGCATCTGCAGGCGCGCCGACAGGCAGGCTTCTCGCGCTACGTCGAGGAGGAGGTCGTGCCGTACATCCGGCATGTCGTCGGAGATGATGGCGCGCGAATTCTGACGACCGGCGCGAGCTTCGGCGGCTTCCACGCCGCGAACCAGTTCTTTCGCCGTCCCGATCTCTTTCGCGGTGTGATCGGCATGTCGGCGTTCTACGATCTGGCGAAGGGCTACTTCAAGGGCTACTCCGACGACAACTGCTACCGGAACAACCCGGCGTGGTTCGTGCCCGATCTGAGCGGCTCGCACCTCGAGCAGCTGCAGCAGCATTCCAGCATCATCCTGGCCACCGGTCAGGGCGCGTACGAAGCCCCCGATGCCTCACGGCGAATGTCCGACATCCTGAACACGAAGGGCATTCCGCACCAGCTGGACATCTGGGGCCATGACGTCAATCACGACTGGCCGTGGTGGCGAAAAATGCTGCCCTACTTCCTTGAACGCATGGGGTACTGAATGCGGGCGTTCGTTGTTCTCGTCGCACTCGGTCTGCTGACGATACCGGTCGCGGCACAGGCGCCGGTTACCGCGCCCGCGCGCCGGCTGGTGCTGCTGCACGCCAACCTGATTGACGGAACCGGTGCTGCGCCGCAGCGCAATGTCTCGATCGTCATCGACGCCGGAAAGGTCGTGAGCATCGGCACGGCATCAGTCGCCGGCACCGACACGATCGATCTGGCGGGCCGCTGGGTGGTGCCGGGGTTGATCGATGCGCATACACACATCAATTCGACGGCGGGCATGAAGCGCGCACTCGAATCCGGTGTGACGACCGTGCGCAGCGCAAACACACCGCACTATGAGGATGTCGGCCTTCGTGCGCTGGTTCGGCAGGGGGCCATCGCCGGACCGGAGATGCTGGCGGCCGGTGTCTTCGTCACGCCGTACCTTGGCGAAACGGTGCTCGCCGATCCGCGACTGGCCCCCTTTGCCAACGCGGTGCTGACGCCGCAACAGCTGGCGGCCGTCGTGAACATCAACATCGATCGCGGCGTCGACTGGATCAAGACACGGGCGACGGAACGCGCGGGTCTCGCCGACCAGGATCCGCGAAAGCAGGTGTACGACGAGACGCAGCTGCGCGCCATCGTCGAGGCCGCACGGGCGCGCGGCGTGGGTGTGCTGGTGCATGCCCATGGCGACGAGGGTGCCTACGCAGCGGTGAAGGCCGGCGCGCGCACCATCGAACACGGGACATACCTGAGCGACTCGACGCTGCGGTTGATGAAGGAACGCGGCACCTGCTTCACGCCCACCTACACGACGCTCGTCGACCTCAGCGAACCTGGCGGCGACTATGACAGTGCCCCGCTCCGCCTTCGCGGGCAGCACATGCTTCCGCGCGCGGCCGAGGCGGTGAAGTCCGCATACACGTTGGGCGTGCCGATCATCACCGGCGTCGATACCGAGTACGGGCCGCAGAGCGTCTCGCGTATTCCCCTCGAGATCATGTACTTCCAGCAGCTCGGCATGTCGCCAATGGATGCCATTCGATCGGCCACCGCCGTGGCCGCGACCTGCCTTGGCATCGCGCAACGAACCGGGACGCTCCGGCCAGGCATGGAAGCGGATCTGGTGGTCATCGAGCGTAATCCGCTCGATGATGTGCGCGCGTTGCAGGATGCCGTGATCGTGATCACCGACGGTCGCGTGGCACTGAAGCGAATCCCATTCGGAACGCGCTGAGTGTCGACAGCGGCTTGGTGCCTGTCGATTCGCGGCTGGTGATCAGCGCCCCGACCGGACGTTCAGCAACGTGTCGCTGATCAAGTACCTCGGCAATCTGGGCTACGGAAGCCGGCGCGAAGTGGCGGCGATGCTTGCGGCCGGACGCGTGACGCGAGCGGCGGGCGGCCGGATCGGTCCCGACGACGCATGGACGCACGACCAGACACTCGTCGACGCCGAACGGCTCGACCCGCCGCCGGGCACCGTCGTGGCGCTGCACAAGCCCGTTGGCTACGTCTGTTCATCGAAGGATGTACCCCCGTTGATCTACGAGCTGCTCCCGGCACGTTTCGCGCGTCGGGAGCCGGTGATGGCCCCGGTGGGGCGTCTCGACCGCGACACCAGCGGACTTCTGCTGCTGACGGATGACGGTGCGCTCAACCACCGCCTCACGTCACCTCGTGCTCACCTGCCAAAGACGTATCGCGCAACGCTTGCGCAGGCGTTGCGCGGTGATGAAGCGAAGCAGTTCGGCTCAGGAACGCTGCGGCTCAACGGCGAGGCGACACCACTTGCAGCCGCCACGATGATCGTACTCGACTCGCACACCGTCGAGCTGATCATCACCGAGGGACGATACCATCAGGTGCGGCGCATGTTCGCCGCGATGGGTAATCACGTCGTCTCGCTCGAGCGGCGGGCAATCGGCGCATTCAGCCTGCGTGACCTTCCTCTCGGCGCGTGGCAGCTGCTCACCGGCGCTGAACGTGAGCTGCTGCTGGTTGCTAACGCTGTGCCGACAACACCTTGAAGCGCGGCCCGTCGTGCGTTGTGGTGAGATTGCCGAACGTTTCGTAAACGATCCGCTCGTATGGCAAGGTACGATTGGCGACCAGCTGCAGCGTGCCGCCCGACTTCAGGACGCGCCATGCGTCGAGGATGAACTGCGTCGGCACGTCGAGATCGGTGTTCTTGCCGACATGAAATGGCGGATTGGCCACCACACGGTCGAAGCGCTCATCGTGCACCGCGAGCGCAATATCACTGTTCAGTGCGCGACAGTTCGTGCAGCCGGATGTGGTGATCGTCCGTGATGCACAGCGTACGGCTTCCGAATCGACATCGAGCAGGGTCACGCGTCCGCTGCCCGACAGCTGTGCCGCCAGAAGGCCGAGTGCGCCGCTGCCGCAGCCCAGATCGAGTACGTCGTCACCCGGCTGCACCTCCATGACGTCGGCCAGCACTGCCGTCCCCTCATCGAGGTGCTCCCAGGAGAAAACGCCCGGCCGGGACAACAGCTGCATCGGGGTACCGCGCAGTTCCACGTTGATCGTGTGAAACGCGTCGTGGCGGAGAAACGGATTGGCGATCGTCGATGCGTCCGACGGAGTCGCTGCCCGCTTGAGCGCGATGACGGCCCTGGATCCACTGTCGGTGCCGAGGACCGTCGCGTTCCCGAAAAGCGCCTTCATCAGCGCGGCGGCAGACTTGACGCCTTCGTTGGTGGCGCCCGCAATTGCACACTGCCCGCCCACGCGGAGCAGACTGAAAGCATCCGACAGCAGCTGGAGCAGCGCGAGCTTCTCCGTCGGAATCCGGATCGCGACGAGATCAGCCCGCAGCAGCGGATCGAGCGGTGCCGAGCCATGACCAGCGAACACTTCGGCGTTCTGGATGGCGTTCGCCGCGACGGTGCGCCGAGCGGCCTCGAACGCCACCGCGCTGCGATCGGTGAGCAGGACCCTCCCCGCGCCGCGGCCGAGGGCCGCGACTGCACTGAAGAGCCCGCTTCCGCACTGCATCTGGACCACGGTTGCGCCGGCGGGCACCATCACGCATTCCGCCAGCAGTCGGGCGGCCGCATCATCCCGCCCATGTCCGAGGAGGCCCGGCTTCGACGCTATCGGGTAGGAACGGCCCGTAACCGTCAGGCTGCGCTGCCGCCAGGTGTGGTAGTCCAGCTCGGAGGCGGCAGCGCGGGGAGGGGCGGTCGGCAATGGACGGGCTGAACGGGACGCACTGCCCGGAGGACCAGGTGAAGCTGGCGAAATACCCCCGCCGCCGGGTCAGCGGGAGCAGTCGAAGTCTCAATCTACAGCACCAGACGGACAGATCGACCGAAATCACACTTCCGGCACAGTAATCCGGTTGCCAGCCCGTGCACGGACACGCAGTTTCGACGCAAGGCCTTTACCCTCTGCGATGCCCGCATTCCCGTCGGCAACTCCCAGCTCGCCAACGCGCATACTGCTCGCCGCGCTCTGCTGCGTGGCGGCGGCAGCCGCGTCGGCGTTACCCGCGCAGGAAGTCCGCGGCCTGGCGAAGCTGGACATCCGTGGCGATGCCGTGTGGGGTGCCAACGTCTCGCTGATCGATTCACTCGGCCGCGAAGCGGGATCGGCCAAGACCAACCGCAAGGGTGAGTTCAGCGTTCGTGCCCCGTCGCCTGGATCGTATTGGCTTCAGCTGTCAGCGCGCACGGTCGGTCGAAACGCATCACCGGTGTTCGTGCTCGACAGCGGTGGCACGATGTTCTACGAACATGTGTTTCGCCGCAGCCTGTCAGGCATCGCACGTGGCGAGGAGTTTACGGCCCAGACCATCCTGCGGGAGCCATTCAGGGACAGTTCGGCTGGGGCGATCGAGCGCGGTGTGACCAACGATCGCAAGGCGAAGGTTCGTGTCACCGTGCTCGATGGCCGCACCGAGGCACCGATCGCCAACGCCGAAGTGGCGATCATCGAAGTGGACGGTCGCGCCGAGATGGTCCGCGGTGGAACCACTGCTGCGGATGGCAGCGCCGGCTGGGCCGATTTGCAGCCGGCCTGGTATCGCGTCGTCGGGCGCCGAATCGGCCTTGAACCCGGCGGCTCTCATTCGTTTCCGGTCATCGGCGACAGCGACAGCATCAGCGTGGTACTCCGGCTGCATCCGGTGACCGTGCTCGACGCGGTGACGGTGATGGAACAACGCATCACGGCCTTCGGCTTCAACCTGAAGCTGATGGGTCGGTACTTCCTTGGCGGCGATGAGCTCCGCGAGCGCAATCCATCAGCCCGAAACATCGACGACCTGATCCTGTCGCTCCGTATCCCTGGTCTCAGCATGAAGACCGGCGACATCGAGTCACAGATGACCTACCGCGGTCAGCGCGTAAAGGTCTTCATCCTCGATGGCAGTCGAACGGCCGGCGATCTGCCGCTGGTGGAGCCGGGCGCCGTGGAGTCGCTGATGTTCATCCCGCCGTATGAAGCCGGCGCGATTTTCGGTCCCGACGCGAGTGGCGGCGTCCTGATCATCAACACGCGGCAGCGTTAGCGCTGGCAAACCTCCGGATCGTCGACGTGGAGGTGCCGGACGGCAAGCCGTCGCTCAGCCTTCACCCGTCAGAAGCGGGAAGACCTCTGCGAACTGCGTTGCGACGACGTCGGCCAGCGCCTCCAATTCTGCCTCCGTGATACGCAGGGCGTCCAGCACCGCCGTATCCATCGCGGCGGCATCAACCGTCCGTGAGTAGCCAATACCGAGATCTCGGGCCAGATGATCAGCGACGTAGACGATTGCTGTCACCGGACAGAACCCCGTCGAGAGTTCGAGCGGGCGATGGTGATAGCCCGTCACTCGTTGCAGCAGTTCCGGAAATCGCCAGGCCACACAGAGCGCGATCCCAAACTCCTCATGACTGCACCCGATGTGGTGGCGCTCCGCCTCCCGGAAAGAGAGTGTCGGGTCGGCAGCAACGGCCGCGATCATTTCGCCGAAAGCATCCCGACATGCCTGCAGCTCAATGACGATTCCGATGTCGTGCATCATGCCGCCGAGGAATGCGTCGCTCGGCTCGACGTCAGAGGTACGCTGCGCGATCAACCGTGCTGCGGTCGCAACGGCAATCGAGTGCTTCCACAGTTCACGCGCCTCGAATCCGCCACTGACCGCTCCCGCCTTGAACATCCGGGTCAGGCTGGCCGCAATCGCAATGCTCTTGACCGCCCCGAAGCCCAGCAGCCCGACGGCTGTACTTACGGACGTCACCTCCCGGCGCACTCCGTAGTACGCCGAGTTCACGATCTTGAGCACGCGCGCGCTGAGCGTGGGATCATGCGACAGAACCTTGATCAGGTCATCGCCGGTGGCTTGCGGATCCTCGGCAACCCGCATGACCTCGAGGGCAACTTCAGGCAGGGTTGCAAGCTGGCCGGCGCGCGCGATCGCGGCGCTGATCGACTCAGGCGTGGAAATCGGAACGGTCGCGGTCATGTGGCCAACGCTCGAGAGAGCAGTGGCATAAGGGCATTCGCAGGCATCGGACGCGCCAGCAGGAACCCCTGACCGTACGCGCACCCGAGCGCTTGCAGCAGGACGAGCTGTTCTTCGGTCTCGATCCCCTCCGCAACAACCTTCAAGCCGAGATTGTCCGCCAGTGTCACAACGGCATGCAGCAATGCGGCGAAGCCGCGTCCCTTGACGGCATTCTCCACAAAGCTTCGGTCCACCTTGAGAACATCAAGTGGAAACTCCTGAAGACACGACAGCGATGAGTACCCGGTTCCGAAGTCGTCCATCGCGAGTCGAACCCCCTGGGCCCGCAGTTCGGCCAACAGGCTGAGCGCAACGGATCGCTGCTGGATGATTTGTGACTCGGTCACCTCGAGCTGCAGCTGGTGTGGCAGCATGCCGGTCTCCTGCAGGACCCCCATCGTGCGTTCCACGAGGCGCATGTCCGACAGTTGACTCCGCGAGAGATTGACACTCATGTACGCCGGAGCACGCGCCCCGGCCTCCCGCTGCCACGACATGAAGGTCAGGCAGGCCTCTCGCAGGAGCTGCTCACTCAGCGGACCGATCAACCCGGTTTCTTCTGCGATCGGAATGAACGCCGAAGGCGAGATCAAGCCGCGCACAGGATGCTGCCACCGCGCCAGCGCTTCCACGCCGTGTATCAGCCGATCGTCAAGCGAGACGATCGGCTGATACACGAAATGCAATTGTGATGACCCGAGTGCGTTTCGCAAATCATTCTCGGTATCGAGCCGGTCGCGGACCGCGTCCCGCATTCCTGTCGTGAACGATACGTGGCACGCCTTGCCGCGCGCCTTCGCCTCATACATCGCGATGTCGGCATCGCGCAGCAGTTCGTCTGGCGTTGTGTATCCGTCACGGCTGTGCACCACGCCGATGCTGGCCGACGAACGCACAGTGTGCTCGCCCAGCTGGTAGGGCGCGTTGAGCACGCCGAGGAGACGATCAGCAACGATCGTGGCCGTATGTCCGTCAGCCACACCGTCAAGGATGATGACGAACTCGTCGCCTCCGAGGCGCGCGACGGTACTTCCGGTTGCCTCGCGCGACGTGGAGTCGCTCGCCCGTACGTTTCGTGACAGCCGACTGGCGATCCCCTTCAGTAGCAGATCCCCGACGTCGTGACCGAGACTGTCGTTGATCAGCTTGAAGCGATCGAAGTCGAGAAACAACACCGTGAAGGCACGATTCGGGTCGGCCGCAGCGCGGCCGAGGGCGGCGTTCAGGCGTTCATTGAGCAGGGCACGATTTGCGAGACCCGTGAGTTTGTCGAGTCGCGCCGCAGTCGTGAGCTCACCCAGCATGCGCTGCCGTTCCAGCACGGACCCGACGCGCGCGCGCAGCTCAGCGGCCACAAACGGCTTTCTGATGTAGTCGATCGCGCCGGCCGCGAAGCACGCTGACAGCGTCTTGTTGCCCTCGCTGCCGGTCTCCATGATGACCGGCAGGTCGGCCAGCCTGGGATCAGCCTTCAGCCAACCCAGAACGTCGAGACCGGTCGCGCCTGGCATCTCGTTGTCGAGCAGGATCAGATCCGGTGGGTCCTCTCGCACGAGCGCCAATCCCTCCTCCCCCCCAGCTGCCGACGAGATTCTCGCGCCCGTGGACTTGAGCATCGCGCCGACCAGCGCGTGAATCGCGGGATCGTCATCGATCAGCACGAGATGCGACGACACTGGAACCTCTGCGTGATTGGCGATCATGATCGTGTGCTTCCTGATGTCGCGCCGCCGGCATCGGCGACGATCTGTGTCCCACCGCGAATGGCCGCCTTGCAGCGCGCCAGCAACCGATTGATTGCCTCGTCACATTCCTTCTGCGTGCCGCCGGCGGAGGCAAAGCGTTCAACCGTGCGCGCCGCCTCGCTGATACTCATGTACCCGTACCCACCAGCCGCGCCCTTCAGCTGGTGCGCCACGGACGCCAGTGTCGAGCGCTCGGCCACGCCGCGGTTGGCGTCGATCACGGCGATCCGCGCCGAAAGCTGCTCCAGAAACTGACCGATCAGTTCCAGCATGTCCGGATCGTCGGCGAGATCGCTGTGAAGTACGTCCTCGTCTGCGACGACGGGTGCGACGACGGGTACGACGCGTGGTACGACGCGCGCCGTTTGCTCGGTGGCCGATGGCTGCGGCGCAGGTTGCAGTGGCACGGTCGCGGCCAGAGCAACGACCGATTCCGATTCGACGGCTGGTTTGGAGAGGAGTGACTGGCAGACGGCGATCAGTCGTGCGCGGTCGATCGGCTTCGACAAGTAGTCGTCGCAACCCGCGTCAAGACACTTCTGCCGATCTTCCGCCATCGCATGTGCGGTGAGAGCGACAATCGGAATCCGAAGCCCGAGCTTGCGCAGCGACCGGGCCAGTGTGTATCCGTCCATCACGGGCATCTGCATGTCGGTCACGAGCAGGTCAAACTGCCGACCCTCGCGCTGTGACGCCTCGATCAGGTCGAGGGCCAACTGCCCGTTCTCGACGACGGTCACGTCGGCGCCGGCACGCGTGAGGTGGTAGGTGATGAGCCGGCGGTTGTCCTCGCCGTCTTCTGCCAGCAGGATTCGCCCGGAGAGTGAACCCGTCAGCGCGGCAGCGGCCACGCCACCCGCCGATGATGCCACAACGTCGGCCGCGTCCAACCGGTCGATCAGAACGGCGTCGACGGCAGGGAGCAGCGGGAGTTCGAGGACGAAGCGTGACCCGTGACCAGGGGCCGTGTACTCGAGCGCAACCGTGCCCTTCATCAATCCGGAGAGCCGGCGACAGATTGTGAGGCCCAGGCCGGTCCCACCGTGTTTTCGCGTTACCGACGCATCAGCCTGCGTAAACGGCTGGAAGAGCCTCTTCGCCTGAATTCGCGTCATACCCGGGCCGGTGTCCTCGATCGCGATGCGCAGTATCGGGGTTTCGGCGTCGTCGCGGTGCACGACCGCTGCTCGGACACTCACGCGCCCTGCCTCGGTGAACTTTGCTGCATTCCCGACCAGATTCATCAGAATCTGGCGCAACCGCGTCGGATCGCTGAGAATGCGATCGGGAATTGGCGAGTCGAGCGTGGTCTCGAGCACAACACCTTTCGCCGATGTTCGCGTTTCCATCATCAGGTGAACATCCTGCAGCAGTTGCGGCAGCCCGCTTTCGACGTGCTCGATCACCAACCGGCCCGCTTCGATCTTGGAGAGATCGAGCACATCATTGATGACGACCAGAAGATGCTCTCCCGCTCGCTTGATCGTATCGATGGCGCCGGCCGTACGTGACTCGGCCGAGACGGCGGGCAGCTCGTCGCGCAGGATGTCCGTGTAGCCCAGAATCGCCGTCAGCGGCGTCCGGATATCGTGACTCATGTTCGCAAGGAACTCGCTCTTGGCATGACTCGCCATTTCCGCCTGTGCCGCCATGTCGTTCGCGCGGACCGTCGCGTCCTCCAAAAACCGATTCGTCTCAAGCAGGAGTGCATGTGAGCGCGCCGTCTCCACATGCGATCGCAGCAGCTCGCTCTCGAGCTCCTTCATCTCGGAGATATCCAGATTGATACCGGTCGCACGGATGGCCGCTCCGGTGCGTCCGCGCTCGATGACCCTGCCGATACCCAGCGTCCAGGCCCACGTCCCATCCTTTCGACGCTGGCGATGCTCGCGACGGAACTCCGCCGTCCGGCCCTCGACGTGATCCGTGAGCGTCGCAATCACTGCGACACGATCGTCCGGATGAAGAAGGTCGATCCAGGTCTCCAGGCGTGGCTCGAACTCTTCCGCCGTGAATCCGAGCATCTCTGCGAAGCGCGCGTTGTACTGTACAGCACCCGAGGGCACGTGCCAGTCCCACGTGCCCATCCCCGCCGCCTCGACGACCAACCGTGTGTGCTCCTCACGTTCGAGCAGTTCCGTTACGTCGCCAAAGCTGGCGACAATCATGGGCACCGCTCCGCTCGGATCGCGCAATGGCTCCGTACTGACCGAGATCCAGCGCCGCGCTCCATCCGGCATCCTGATGCCCTGGATGAAATCGCGCACTGCCTGCCCTGTGCGCAGCGTGAATATGGCGGGGGTTTCGTCGGCCGGCAGCGGCGTGCCGTCGCGTCGGATGTTGCCCCAACGCTCATCGATCGCCGTGCGGCCGCAGATCTGATCGGCCGTCAGGCCGAGGATGCGCTCGCCGGCAGGATTGCACTCGAGGATGGCGCCGCCAGCGGCAACCAGCGCCACACCTTCGCTGACTGTGCCAAAGATGCTCGCCATCCGCGCGCGCATCTCCACCTGGCGCGTGATGTCCACCTGAATCGAGGAGAACCCGATCAACTCACCGTCGTCGCCCTGAAGCGGCAGGATTTCGAGGTCGATCCAGTATTCACGACCACTTCTGCTCCGGTTCAGGATCTCCCCGTGATACGTTTCGCGCGCATCAAGTGCCGTCCGGATCGCCAGAATCGTTCCGTCGTCCGTCATCGGGCAGTGCACCAATGCGCCGGGCGACTGCCCGAGGCATTCGGCGCGCGAATAGCCAGTGAGATTGCAGTAGGCGTCGTTGACCCACACAATCCGCCTGTCTGTGTCGGTCAGCACAATGCCACTGCTCGTGCGCTCCGTGAGTGATGCGCGCCATTTCGCCGACTGTGCAAGCATCTCGTCGGCGGCCCTCCGGTCCCTCGGGCGGCGCGGTGCCAAGCCATCGTCCGACGATGTCAGCGGCGGAGCTGTGTCAGACATTCGGGTTCAGGGGAAAGCGGGCGGGAGAAAGGCCCACGCGATGCGTGTACCGCTTCATGTGTATCGACTAACGGATGGTGACTCTTGAGCGTCTGGCCGACGGAAAAGCGGCGGAGCGACGCGAGGGCTGCGGCGGCGGTTGATCGTGCGCATCGGATCAGAAAGAACTCAGCACATCGTCGCCGTTCCCGTCATCATCGTCGAACGGGATCATCGCTGACGCCTTGGTTGTCCCGATCCCGGCTGCGGTGATTGCTGGCGCCGGTGGCGCGGTCCTCGTCGGCTTGGGGGATCGCTTGGCCGGTGTGCGCGGCGGGCGACCCGCACCAACGGCAACCCGCGATGCCGCTTCAGCACGGCGCGGCCGCGCGTCGTCGGCTGCGTCGCTCGCTCTCGTGTCGCTCCCGACCTTGAACCGCACCGCAAGCTCGTGCATCTCCCGCGCCTGCGCTGACAACTCCGCTGCGGCACTCGCGGACTCCTGTGCGTTAGCCGCTGTGCTCTGCGTCAGCTGGCCGATCCGGGCCATGGACTCCGTCACCTCTGCGAGCTCGCTCTCCTGCGTGACAGCACCCTCGGCTATCTGATTCATGATGGCCGCAGCGCCTTGCACACCGTTGCGAATGTCTTCGAGCCGACGCTTCACACTCTCATTCAGCGTCACGCCAGTCTCCGCCTTGGCCACCGACTCCTCGATCAGCCTTGCCGTGTTGCGTGAGGCCTCTGAGGCCCGGATGGCAAGACGGCGGACTTCATCGGCGACGACCGCGAAGCCCTTGCCCGCATCACCGGCCCGCGCGGCTTCCACCGCCGCGTTGAGCGCCAGCAAGTTGGTCTGGAAGGCGATCTCGTCGATCGTCTTGACGATCTTGGCGGTCGCATCTGCGGATCGCTTGATCTCGGCCACGGCATCGGCCAGCGCAATCATCCGCTCGACCCCCTGCTCCGTCGACGTCGTCGCACGTTCCATCGCGGCGCGGGCTTCCCTCGCGCTGACCACGTTTCCCTTGGTGCGCTCATCGACGACACGGATCCGATTGGTCACCTGGTCCACCGCGCCCGCCTGATCGGATGCACCGCTTGCCAGTTCCTGGCTCCCGTCACCGATCTCGCTGGCAGCCGCGTTGACCTGCTCAATTGCGACCGTCAGCGACGCGAACACCTGCGCGATGTTCTCGAGCGCCGTGTTCAACGACTCCTTGATCGCGGCATGTTCGCCGTGATATGGCCCCACCACACGGGCCGACAGATCACGATTGGCGACGCGCTGGAGTACATCCTTGGCCTCGGCAATCGGCTCGACAACCGTGTCGAGCATGGCATTGGTGCCGTTGATCAGCTCGAAGTACGCTCCATGGAACTGTGATGCATTGCCCCGCTTGGCAAGATCGCCGTGCTTTGCAGCAACGATGACTCCGTTGGCCTCACCGACGATGGCCCGCAGCGTTTCGGTGGCCCGGTTGATGCTCTGCGACAGCACATCGTGCTCCGAGCGCGCCTCGACCGTGGCCGACAGATCGCCGGAGGCGAGTCGATCTGCGGCTTGTGCGATGGAGCCGATGTACTCCACCATACCCCTGAACGCGGTGCCGAGAGTACCGATTTCGTCGGTACTCGTCACCTCGATCCGCTGGCCGATCCGCCCCTGGGCGATCTCAGTCGCTGCGGTCGACAGTGCCTTTACGGCACCAATGACGCTCCGGATCGTTGCCGTCGCGATGACGCCCAACACGATCAGCGAGAGGAGAAGCACGCCTGCCGTGACCTTGAACATCGTATTCTGCAGGCCTCCCGCGGTGTCGAACGCGGTGGTGATCAATGCCTGTTGCGCCTTCGTTTGCGCGGCCAGCTTCTTCGCCAGATCGGCGTGCCCCGCCCGCATGCCTTGCATCGTGCCCATCAGATCGTCCATCGATCCCGAGATCACCTTCACGCTGCCAGTCCGAGCGATCGCGACGTAGTTCGCAAAGTCTGTCTTGATCACCTTGATCGCAGTGGCATCAACGGCCGGATTCCGGCGCATCGAATCGGCCAGCGCCGTGAACATCGTGGTCAGCGTGTCGGCCGCAATGACCGACAGCGTATCGCTGGCCGCCACGGCATCGCGCAGCGCCCGTTGGTAGGATTCGAGGCGCGCTTCCAGTCGACGGCTGGCGTCCAGCGCGGGCACAGACTGCGCTTCGATGCGAGCCATTTCTGACTGGGCTCGACGGCCAAGAATGACGGTCGTCGCCAGTGTGGCGACGAAGCCAATCGTGGCGACGACAGGCAGCGCCACAATCTTGGACCGAAGCGTGAGGGACTGTAGCATGGAGAGACTGATGGTGGATGCCATATCGGCGCACGGATGGCCGTGCGTTCGACGAATGCTCCATTGGGGTGTCGGCTGCAGTCCGGTGAGCCTGAAGCGACCAGCTCGCGGCAGGGCCGCGATGGCAGCCATATTGGCACTCCGATCATGCCTGACTCCTCCCGCTATCCCGTTCCCGCCACCCGCTGCCGCGCGGAGCTGATCATCGACCGCAGCCGGTTCATCTGCTCGCTGGCCCGAGCCGGCGCGCCCGACGAGGCGCAGGCGTTCCTGCGGGATGTACAGGCGGAGCTCCCAGGAGCAACGCACCACTGCTGCGCGCACGTTGCCGGCGCGCCGAGCCCGACAATACGCATTGGCATGAGCGACGATGGGGACCCGCGCGAACAGCACCCCGCGCTTCGAGCCGCAATGGCAAACGCGACACAGGGCTCCGCCATCTTTCTCGATGACCGTCTCAATGATCCCTCGCTGCAGTGACGCGCCAGCGCCCTCTGTGATGCCCCTCATGTTTCCACTGTCCATCTCCATGTCCCGATTTCGTACCGCGATCGCCAGCCTCAGCCTGCTGTCCCTGACCGGGACGCACCTGCTGGCACAGGCCGCACCACTGACCATCGAATCGATCACATCGACGCCCCCACTGATCGGCATCGCGCCTGCGTCACCTCGCTGGTCGCCATCGTCCCGGGAGCTGGCGTTTCTGTGGGCTGAGGCAGGCGGCGCGACGCGGTCGCTCTGGATCGTAGCCCGATCTGGCACATCGCCGCGTCGGGTCTTGCCCGCACAGAACCGCGCGCGCGTCAGCGAGTTTGTCTGGCTGCCAGCGGGTGACTCACTGCTTTTCGTTCAGGACGGCGCCCTGTGGCAGGTCGCCGCAAGCGGCGGCAGCGCGCAACAACTCACCACGAACAGCGCCGACCGATCCGACCTCTCCATTTCGCCCGATGGCGCGCTGATCGCCTGGCTGTCGGATGGTGACCTGTACATCCTGCCGCGCCGCGGTGGTTCCACCACACGTGTCACCAGCGTTGGCCGCGCACCGATCGGGACGGTGCCACTCGGCACGTACTTCCGGCGCGAAGTGGAAATCGGAAGCGCGACCTGGGGCGGCGATGCACCAAACTACAGCTGGTCGCCGGACTCCAGGATGATCGCTGTACACTATGTCGACCGGCGCGGAGTGCCCACCCTTCGCATGCCCTACTACGGTGACAGCGCACCCACGCTGAACGTCGTCCGTCGCAGCGCACCGGGCGACGCCAACGAGGTCCGGAAGGTCGGACTCGTCAACACGAACGGCGGGTCGCTGACATTCATCGAGCTCCCCGATTCGAGTTCAACAAGAATCGTCAACTTCGCGTGGTCCCCGTCGGGCACGCTGCTGATCGACCGGGAGAGCGATGATGCGATCCATCGGTCGCTGCATCTCGTCGATGCGGGCACAACCACGCCACGTCGGATCTGGCAGGACCACCGCACGACGCGCATCTACAACGACGTCGCATCCACATGGAGCGCTGATGGGCGTCAGGTGCTCCTGACCGGCGACCTCGACGACCGCTACCGTCTCTACGCCCTCACACCGGGCGACACCACACTACGCGCGCTCACCCCGGCGGCATTCGACGTCAATGGCGAGGCGCAGACGAATGCTGCCACTCGCAGCATCATCTACAGCAGCAACGAGCCGACGCCATCCGAGCGACAGGTCTGGATCATGAGGGCTGACGGATCATCGCGCCGCCGCCTGACGACGAAGGCGGGCACGCATACCCCGTTCGTGTCACCTGACGGACAGTCAATCGCGCTCATCGCCACGGACGACGTGACGCCGCCGGAGCTCTACCTGCTCGATGTTCGTACTGGCGCAAAGGAGCGCCGCATCACCTACTCGCAGCCCGCAGCGTTCGCCGCTACACCGTGGGTCCGCGCCCAGTATGTCACGCTCCGCAGCCGCACCGACACACCACCGCTGCACGCGCGCATCCTCTTCCCGCCCGGGCTCGACTCGACGAAAAAGTATCCGGTGCTCTTCGGACCCGTCTACTCGAACACGGTGCGCAATCGCTGGCAGGGGCTGTATGCAACGTTGCAGCAGTACCTCGCCATCGAGAAGGGCTATATCGTGGTGCAGGTCGACGTCCGGGGCAGCACTGGCTATGGCCGCGACTTCCGCGAGAAGTTCCTCATGGACTGGGGCGGACAGGATCTCGAAGACCTCGAAAGTGCGGTGGACTACATGAAGTCGCTGCGCTTCGTGGACCCACTGCGGTTCGGAATATGGGGCAGCAGCTACGGCGGTACGCTCACGGTCTATTCACTGCTGAAGAAGCCCGGTCTGTTTCAGGCAGGCGTTGCAGGAGCGCCGGCCACCGATCCGAGGTATTTCGGCAGCGACGACGTCGCGATTGCCCGGCGACCACAGACGCATCCGCAGACCTTCACCCGCGGCGCCTTGCAGTACGCGGGCAACCTGCGAGACCACTTGCTGATCATTCACGGCATGCAGGATGACGTCGTGCCGTTCGCCACCAGCGTGGCGCTGGCCGACGAGTTCATGCGACTCGGCAAGACGTTCGATTTCGCGTTCGCGCCATCCGCGACGCACGGCTGGACGCAGCGCCCCTACTACGCCACATATCTGCTGCGCCGGCTGGTGGATCACTTCGACCGCTACATCGGGCCTGGGCCACGCTGACCATGTCAGCCAGGAACACCGTGTTGCGCGCGGTGAAGCCGCTCGAGCACGGCATCCCCAAAGCCCGATGTCGAGCTGGCAACTTCTCCTTTTGCCACACAATCAACGGTGCGAAAACCGTCGCTGATCGCGGCCGACACCGCGGCTTCCACGGCGGCAGCCTCCTCCACGAGCCCGAGCGAATGCCGGAGCAGCAGCGCCGCGCTGAGAATCGCACCGGCGGGGTTGGCGATACCCCGGCCTGCGATATCGGGGGCTGAACCGTGGATCGGCTCGTACAGACCAAGCCGCAGGCCGCTGGTGCCTGCGTCGCCAAGTGATGCAGACGGCAGCACACCAATCGATCCCGCCAGAACCGCCGCTTCATCCGTCAGGATGTCTCCGAAGAGATTCTCCGTCACCACCACATCAAAGGCTGCGGGTGACGTGATCAGGTGCATGGCGAATGAATCCACCAGCGCATGCGCGATCGCGACATCCGGGAACTCATCGCGCATCACGCGCGTCGTCACCTCGCGCCAGAGACGCGAGGTCGCCAGCACATTCGCCTTGTCGACCGAGAGCACACGCCCCTTCCGGCCGCGGGCGATCCCCGCTGCCATCCGAACCACGCGCGCAACCTCCTCCGCCGTGTAGACACAGAGGTCGGACGCCCGCGTCGACATGCCGCTGGCGTCACGATCGTGTGTCTTGTCGCCGAAGTACAGCCCACCCGTGAGCTCGCGGACAAACAGGATGTCCACCCCGCGCAGCAGCTCGGGCTTCAGGGGTGCCGACGACACGAGCGACGGATGCACCGCAACCGGTCGCAGGTTCGCGTACACGCCGAGCAGTGCGCGCAACCCGAGCAGCCCCTGCTCGGGCCGCACCGCGGCAGCAGGATCGCTCCACTTCGGCCCCCCAACCGCACCAAGGAGCACGGCGTCGGCCAACAGGACCAGGTTGCGGGTGGCCTCAGGCAGCGGATCACCAGTTTCATCGATTGCAATGCCGCCGATCAGCGCCTCACGAAACTCGATGGTATGATCACCGCCCACGGCGACGTGCTTCAGCACGCGCACGGCCTGGGCAGTGACCTCGGCACCCACACCATCACCCGGCAGGACGGCAATCAGTGCCCGCATGCCGCCTCCCACTCACGGATTGCAGGCAGCTCGGCCAGCAGGGCACCCAGTTCATCCAGGCCATCGATCAGACACCGCTTGCTGAACTGATCGATGGCGAAGTGCACGTCAATCCCACCGGGCAGCGTGACCGTCTGCGACGGCAAGTCGACCGTGATCACGGCATGCGGGTCGATCTGAAGCGCCTCCCGCGTCGCCGCCAAGGTGGCATCAGGCAATGCGATCGTCAGCACACCATTCTTGTGCGCGTTGGAGCGGAAGATATCGGCGAATGACGACGCGATCACCGCGCGGAAACCCCAGTCGCTGAGGGCCCACGGCGCGTGCTCGCGGCTCGATCCGCATCCGAAGTTCCGTCCGCCAACGAGAATCCTTGCTCCGGCGGCTGACGGAGCATTGAGTTCGAACTCAGACTTCGCTGAGCCGTCAGCGTCGTAGCGCCAATCCGCAAAGAGGTGCGTACCGAGTCCGGTGCGGCTGGTCGTCGTGAGGAAGCGCGCCGGGATGATCTGGTCGGTGTCAATGTCGTCTCGCGCCACCAGCACGGCATGCGACGAGAGCGGTGTCCATGGCTGGCTCACAGCAAGCTCCGTGGGTCTGCGACCATTCCTGCGACGGCGGACGCTGCCGCAGTGAGCGGAGAGGCAAGCAACGTCCGCGCGCCCTTCCCTTGCCTGCCTTCGAAGTTGCGGTTGCTGGTACTCACGGCGTACTGACCGCTCGCCACGGTATCACCGTTCATGGCGATGCACATCGAACACCCACTTTCGCGCCACTCGGCACCTGCGGCGCGGAAGATGTCCGCCAGCCCTTCGCGTTCGGCGTCGCGCTTCACGCGTTGCGAGCCCGGCACGACCAGCATGCGCGTATTCGAGGCCACGCGGCGCCCCTTCATGAGACCCGCGGCCGCACGCAGATCGTCAAGTCGGCCGTTGGTGCAGCTGCCGACGAACACCACGTCCACCGGCTGGCCGAGCAGCAATTGTCCGGGCGTGAGCCCCATGTAAGCATAGGCACGCTCGTTCGACGCGTCCGGCAGCTCGCTCGACATCGGCAGCCGGCCATCCACCGGAATCGCCATGCCGGGATTTGTGCCCCAGGTGATCATCGGAGAAATCTCGGACGCATCAAGCACGACGCTGCGATCGAACGTCGCACCATCATCCGTCGCCAGCTCATGCCATCGCCCCATTGCGTCACGCCACGCATCGCCAGATGGCGCCTGATCGCGACCCGCCAGCCAGGCGTAGGTGGTCATGTCCGGGGCAATCATCCCGGCCCTCGCACCGGCTTCGATGCTCATGTTGCATACCGTCATCCGGCCCTCCATGTCGAGCGCTCGAATCGCCTCGCCACGATACTCGATCACGTGCCCGGTGCCGCCGCCAACGCCGATCTTCGCAATGATCGCGAGAATCATGTCCTTGGCCGACACACCCGGCCGCAGTCGGCCATCAACGCGCACCTCCATCGTCTTCGGCTTCGATTGCAGCAGGCATTGCGTCGCGAGCACATGCCCGACCTCGCTAGTACCGATGCCGAAGGCCAGTGCGCCAAACGCGCCGTGTGTACTCGTGTGACTGTCGCCTCAGACGATGGTCATGCCTGGCTGTGTGCGGCCGAGCTCCGGTCCAATCACATGCACAATCCCTCGTCGGTCGTCACCCAGCCCGTACAATGGAACCTCGTGCTCAGCGCAGTTGGCAGCCAGCGCGTCGAGCTGTTTTGCAGCCGCCGGATCGAGCACCGTGATCCGGCCGCCGGTGGCGATCGTAGGCGTGGAGTGATCCATTGTGGCCATCGTGCGGTCGGGACGACGGACCTTGAGCCCACGCTCCCGCAGGACCGTGAACGCCTGCGGCGACGTGACCTCGTGCACGAGATGCAGATCGATGTAGAGCACCGACGGTGCATCGTCAGCGCCTTCGCGCACGACGTGGGCGCCCCAGACCTTATCGAAGAGTGTGCGCGGCGGCGTCATGCGGCCACCTCGGCGATCATGCGGCGTGCACGCGTGCGTATCAGCCCATTCACCGCGGCCACGTATGCTTCTGCGGTCGCGACGATGATGTCGGTGTGCACACCGAATCCGCTGGCGGTGAGTTTCGAGACTTGGTTGGCCTGGAGCGGTTCGCCATCCTCACCCTGCGCTCCGCGTTCGCGCAGCCTGATCGACACACCACCCACCGCGTTGATCCCCTCCGCCGCCGCGTCCACCGCGAACTCGATCAATTCACCGATATCTCCCACACAATCATTGATTGCACGGCAGACAGCGTCCACCGGGCCGTCGCCCTGCGCCGCTGCGACCAATTCGCGATCGTCCGGTCCGCGCAGTTTCACCGTTGCCGTCGGGATGGCGTGCGTGCCACAGGACACCTGCACCAGCTCCAGCCGGTAGGTGGACGAGCCACGGTGTGTTTCACCCGCCACGATCACCTCGAGTTCGCGGTCATCCACGATCTTCTTGCGATCGGCAACCTCCTTGAACCTGGCGAAGACCGCGTCGCACTCGGCATCCTGCAGCATATGGCCCAGCGTCGCCAGATGCGCGCGAAGCGCCGCTCGGCCCGAGTGCTTCCCCAGCACCAGCCGGCCGCCCTCGAGTCCGACATGCTCGGCATGCATGATCTCATAGGTGTCGCGATTCTTCAGCATCCCGTCCTGATGGATTCCCGCTTCATGCGCAAACGCGTTCGCGCCCACGATAGCCTTGTTCGGCGGCACCCGTACCCCAGTGCAGCGCGAGACGAGACGCGAAGCCCGCCCGATTTCCTCGGTCCGAAGCGCAGTGTCGATGCCATATCTGGCACGGCGTGTCCGAAGCGCCATGACCACTTCCTCGAGTGCAGCGTTGCCGGCGCGTTCACCGAGCCCGTTGATCGTGCATTCGATCTGTCGCGCGCCTGCCTGCACACCGGCAAGCGAGTTGGCCACGGCGAGGCCGAGGTCGTCATGGCAATGGGTCGAGATCGTGACGGGGAGGTCGCCGACCACTTCGGTGCGGATTCCGCTGATCAGCGCGAAGTATTCATCGGGTGTCGCGTACCCGACGGTGTCCGGGATATTGAGCGTCGTGGCGCCGGCCTCGATGGCGGTGCGCAACACGTCGTGCAGAAATGAGACATCGCTTCGCGACGCATCTTCCGGTGAGAACTCCACGTCGCCCACGAACGACGACGCGTAGGCAACCATCTCGCTCACCCGTGCGATCACCTGGTCCCGGCTCATCTGCAGCTTGTACTTCAGGTGGACATCGGAGGTAGCGAGGAAGGTGTGAATCCGTCGGCGCGGCGCAGCGGCGAGCGCCGTGGCGGCGGCTTCGATGTCCTTCCGGGTGGCACGGGCCAGACCGCAGATGATGGGACGCTCCGGCCACTGCTGCGCATCTTCCGCAATCGCCCGCACAGCGTCCCAGTCGCCCGGCGAGGCGGCAGGAAACCCCGCCTCGATCACATTGACTCCCAACCGGGCCAGCTGGCGCGCAACCTGTCGCTTCTCCTCGACCGTCATCGAGCAGCCAGGTGCCTGCTCTCCATCCCGCAGCGTCGTGTCGAAAATCCGTACGATGTCGTCGTTCATACCGTTCCTGTTGCGTCGGCAGTCGCCAGCGCCGGCGCCCGATCAACCACCCCCACGTCGGGTCGAATGACCTTTGCGTGCAGGAACGGCATCAGCTCTCGCAGCCGTACGCCAACCTGCTCGATGGGATGTTCCGTATCGGCACGACGAGCAGCGGCAAAATTCGGACGGCCCGCCTCATTCTCCGCCACCCAATTGCGCGCGAAGGTCCCGTCCCGGATCTCGTCGAGAATCTTCTTCATCTCCGCCTTGGTCTGCGACGTCACGATGCGAGGCCCTGCCGTATAGTCGCCATACTCCGCCGTGTCGGACACCGAGAAGCGCATGTAGTTGAGGCCACCCTGGTACATCAGGTCCACGATCAGCTTCAACTCGTGCAGGCATTCGAAGTACGCCATCTCCGGCTGGTACCCCGCTTCGGTGAGCGTCTCGAAGCCCGCCTTCACCAGCGCCGACACACCACCACAGAGGACCGCCTGCTCGCCGAAGAGGTCCGTCTCCGTCTCTTCGGCGAAGGACGTCTCGATCACGCCGGCCCGGGTACAGCCGATGGCACGCGCATAGGCCAGTGCGTCGGCGCGTGCGCCGCCACTGGCGTCGACGTGGACGGCGATCAGTCCCGGCACACCGCCGCCCTCCACGTACAGCTCACGCACGCGATGCCCGGGAGACTTCGGTGCGATCAGCGCCACGTCGACGCCGGGCGGCGCATCAATCAGCTTGAAGTGAATGTTGAATCCGTGCGCAAACAACAGCGTCTTGCCTGCCGTCATCGACGGCGCGATGTCACGTTCGTAGATGGACTTCTGTTCGGTGTCAGGGGCGAGAATCATGATCAGCTCGGCCTCGGCGGCCGCAGCGGCCACCGATCGCACCCGAAGCCCTGCGGCTTCCGCTGCTGCCCAGCTCTTCGAGCCCGGCCGCAGGCCGACGCGCACATCGCACCCGCTTTCGTTGAGGTTGAGCGCATGTGCATGGCCCTGGCTGCCATACCCGATGATGGCGATCGCTCTGCCCTGCAGGCGGGTCGCGTCCGCATCGTGATCGTAGAAGACGCGCGTCATGCCGCCACCTCTTCTTCCGCAGGCGCACCATCAGCCTGCGCCCGGTAGTGTGCTGGCGCCTCGAGCTTCTTTGGCGTACGGCCGCGCATCATCGCCAGGCGGCCAGTGCGCATCAGCTCCGCCAGCCCTTCCGGACGGATCATGGAGATGAATTCTTCCACGCGCTCCGGCGTGTCGGTGATCTGCACGATCAGTTCTTCCTCGGTCAGATCCAGTACGCGGGCACCGTACTCGGCAACGACGTCGACCAGTTCCGCCAGGCGTTTCGGAGACGACACGATCTTGGCCAACGCCGTCTCGCGTTGCACCGCCTTCTCGTTCGTCACATCCGACACGCCGATGACTTCCACAAGCCGATCGAGCTGCATCACGACCTGGCTGGCGTCGGTTGCATCGACCACCAGCGTCATCCGACTGATGCCGGGCACTTCGCTGCGGCCTACGGCAAGCGATGCGATGTTGAAGCCGCGACGACGCAGCAAGGTGACGGTGCGATGCAGAACGCCGGCGCGATCCTGCAACAGAGCGATCAGAGTGTGCTGTGCCATCGAGGTCAGGCCTTGGTGGAGGATGAGGAGGAAACCACGGATGTTGCGGGTGCGGACATCATCATGTCGCCGATCGCGAGACCGGCGGGAACAATCGGAAAGACGTTGGCTTCGCGCTCGACGCGGAAATCGATCACCACGCAGCCGTTGTGCCTCCAGGCGGCGGCGATGGCCGCGTCGGCGCCTGCGGCATCTTCCACGCGTACTCCGCGGAGGCCATGTGCTTCCGCGAGCTTGGCGAAATCGGGGCCGGTGAGTGGTGTGCCGCTGTACCGCTTGCCTTCGAACAGCTGCTGCCACTGGCGGACCATGCCGAGGTAGCCGTTGTTGACCACGGCAACCTTGAGGTTGGTGAGCCCTTCCTGCGCGATCGTGGCCAGCTCGCAATTCGTCATCTGAAAACCGCCATCACCGACTACGACCCAGACTGTCTTCTCCGGATCGGCGATCGCGGCGCCCATCGCGGCAGGAAGGGAGAATCCCATCGTCCCGGCGCCGCCGCTGGTGATGTGCGTCCGAGGCCGGCTCCAATCGAGCAGCTGAGCCGCCCACATCTGGTGCTGGCCGACATCGGTGACCACTCGCCAGTCGCTGCGGTGACGGAACGCACGGTTCATGGCATCGAAGACATCATGCGGCATCAACGGCGCAGTCCGTTCGCGGCGCGTGTATCCCTGGCGTGGCAGATGCTCATCGCGCATCGCGATGATCTCGTGCATCCATGCCTGACGCGCCACGGAGTTTCCCTGTGCCATCGCCACAGTGATCGAGCGCAACGCCGGCTTGCAGTCGGCAACGATGGCGACATCCGTCCGCACCAGCTTGCCGATCTCGGACGGGTCGATGTCGATGTGAATGATCTTTGCGTGCGGTGCGAAAGTGCTCGCCTTGCCGGTGACACGATCATCGAACCGGCTGCCGACGTTGAGCAACACATCGCAGGCCTGAATGGCGCGGTTCACATGCACCCAGCCATGCATGCCCGGCATGCCGAGTGCGAGCGGGTGGTCGTGCGGCATCGCGCCGAGACCATGCGGCGTGGTGATGACCGGAATGCCAGCCTGCTCTGCCAGCGCGCGCAGTTCGCGGGTGGCGTCGGCCTGAATCACTCCGTTGCCGGCCAGGATGATCGGCCGTGCGGCGGTTTGCAGCAGCTGGACGGCAGCGCGTACGGCACGCTGATCGACATCCTGACGAACGGACATCGGCGCGTACCCCGGCAGATCCATCGGGACGTCCCATTCCGGCACGATCCGAGCCAGCTGGGCATCCTTGGTGATGTCGATCAGGACCGGCCCGGGGCGTCCGGTGCGTGCGATGTGGAACGCCTCGCGAAAGACACGCGGCAGCTCACGCGCGTCCGTCACGAGATAGTTGTGCTTCGTAATGGGGACGGTGATGCCCGTGATATCCGTCTCCTGGAACGCATCGGTGCCGAGCAAGGCACTTGGGACCTGTCCGGTGATGGCGACCAGCGGCGTGCCGTCCATCCAGGCGTCGGCGATCGGCGTCACCAGATTCGTCGCGCCGGGCCCGCTGGTGCCGACGCAAACCCCCACCTGCCCCGTCGCGCGAGCGAAACCTTCTGCGGCGTGCCCCGCCCCCTGTTCGTGACGGCAGAGGACGTGGCGCAGGCGCGCACGGTACTCCCACATGGCGTGGTAGAACGGCATGATGCAGCCACCGGGAATGCCGAACATCGTGGTGACGTTTTCGCGAATCAGCGCTTCGCACATGACCTGGGCACCGGTGCGGGATGTCGTCTGGACATCGCGTGCCGGCTGCTCGGCCGTGCTTGGCGTTCGTGTTGTCGTGCGGCGGTCGGTGGCGTGAGGCATGAGGGCTCGGAAAACAAGAAGGCCCCCTCCGCGCGCGGAGGGAGCCTTGTGTAATCCTGACCAAGGTGCCCCTCCGATGAACTCGGGAGGGGCATCGGTTCGCAGCTACATCGCGACCCTCAAGCCCTGCTCCCGTCCGCTAAGAAGTACGCGTACGACGAGAATCGCTACGAGCGGAAGGCTCGCAACGAGGCTGATAAGGCTGAGAATGAGCGACTGCTGCGGCGAAGCGAACATTACGGGAGCGAAATGGGACTGCGTTCAGGGCCCTGCGAAACGCCCTGCAACACCACACACTGTTCACCACGCCCGATGCAGGAGCGCGGAGCTTCTTTGTCAAGCATCGGCGTAACAGTGCGTTTCCGCAAGCCCCCCCGGATGAACCACCGCGCCGTACCGCGCCTGACTGACCGTCTGGGCGTAACGCCAGATGGCGCCGGACTGGAAGTCGTGTCGCCGCGGAATCCACGCGGCGCGCCGCTCGTCGAGTTCGCTGTCAGACAGGCGCACGGCGAGGGTCCCGGCGTCGGCGTCGATGTCGATGATATCGCCATTCTGCAGCAGGCCGATCGGCCCGCCAATGGCGGCCTCCGGCCCGACGTGTCCGATGCAGAGGCCGCGGGTTGCGCCACTGAACCGGCCATCGGTGATCAGGGCCACCTTGTCGCCCATGCCCTGCCCGTAGATCGCCGATGTCGTTGACAACATTTCGCGCATGCCAGGGCCACCACGCGGTCCTTCGTAGCGAATCACGATGACGTCGCCGGCGACATAGCGCTTCTCCATCACCGCCGCCATCGCCTCCTCCTCGGACTCGAACACCAGCGCGGGTCCACTGAAGATCCGCGTGTGCAAACCGGCGACTTTCACCACTGCACCATCGGGAGCCAGGTTGCCTCGCATGCCAACCAGTCCTCCCGTCGGCGAGATCGCATGGATCACCGGACGGACGACGTCCTGATTGTCAGGTACGACAACTCCGGCCAGATCGTCAGCCAACGTCTTGCCGGTCACGGTAAGGCAGTCGCCGTGCAGAAATCCTCCATCGAGCAACGCCTTGAGCACCACTGACGCGCCGCCGATGTCATGGACATCCTTTGCCAGATACTTCCCGCCGGGCTTGAGGTCGGCGATCAGCGGCGTCCGGGCAAAGACTGCCGCAACATCGAACAGATCGAACGCGATCCCTGCCTCGTGCGCCATCGCGGGGAGATGCAGCGCGGCATTGGTTGATCCGCCCGTGGCGGCGACCACTGCCGCCGCATTCTCGAGCGCTTTGCGCGTGACGATGTCGCGCGGACGCGGGCCATGCTGCATCAACCGCATCACCGCAACCCCCGCCGCTTCCGCATAGCTGTCACGTGATTCCCACGCCGCCGGCGGGCTGGCCGATCCCGGCAGCGCCAGACCGATTGCTTCCGATACGTACGCCATGCTGTTCGCGGTGTATTGCCCGCCACACGAACCGGCACCCGGACAGGCCACCTTCTCCAGCGCGGTCAGCTCGGCCAGTGTCATTGTGCCAGCGGCATGCATCCCGACCCCTTCGAACACGTCGAGCACCGTCACATCGCGATCGTGAAACCGTCCGGGCAGAATCGAGCCGCCGTAGAGAAACACCGACGGTACGTTGAGGCGAAGCATCGCCATCATCAGCCCGGGCAGTGTCTTGTCGCAGCCGGCGATGCCCACCAGTCCGTCGTAGCAGTGCCCGCGCACGGTGAGCTCGACCGAATCGGCAATCGTCTCACGACTGACCAGCGACGACTTCATGCCGGCGTGCCCCATCGCGATCCCGTCGGTCACGGTGATGGTGGTGAACTCGCGCGGCGTGCCTCCTGCTGCCGACACCCCGCGCTTGGCGGCTTCGGCCTGCCGCTTGAGCGCGATGTTGCACGGCGCCGCCTCGTTCCAGCTCGACACGACGCCGACGAGCGGCTGCTGAATCTCCTCGGCCGTCAGCCCCATGGCGTAGTAGAACGCCCGGTGCGGTGCCCGCTTGGGCCCGACCGTGGCATGGCGGCTGGGAAGTTTCGACTTGTCCATGGACATGGGATTCGAGGGAGGCGTAGTCGCTGCCCGACATCCTCGCCGTTCTGCCTCCTGGGCGCAAGGCGGCGCGGTGCGCGGGAATGAACCGGCTCGAGTGACAACGAGCATCGTGTTTTGCCTGCAGCGCACATGCTTGTGCGCGAGCCGCAGCGAGCAACTGACCGACGCAAAGGCGCAAAGGTCGCGAAGGCGCAAAGAGGTGCGAACCATGGGAACAGCGCAACCGGCGGGAGCGAGCCGTCGGATGGAGCCATCGTGACGGAGAATGAAATCAGCGGAGTCATCATTGCAGCCGCGATAGAAACACATCGCGTACTCGGAGGGCCCGGGCTTCTTGAGTCAGTGTACGAAG
>JANNVN010000306.1:0-4225 GCA_031414435.1 Gemmatimonadaceae bacterium | reverse complement strand
GTCGATCCTGCGCTGCGACGAACCCTTGCGCGAAGAACAGATCCCGCTGATTCCGGGCGTAGATGTGCGGTACGCCCCACCGATCCCTCCGCACTTCCACCGCGCCAGTGAGCCCTCGAATGCGCAACGAGTCGACTGGCGCAACCGGTACGCTCTGGGCCACGCTGATGGGCGCCCACCAGCCGCCAATCGCGATGAGGGCAGCAACTGCAACCAGCGCGCGGCGGGTACGGCGCAGCAATGTCATGACAGGGCTCCGTTCAGGATTCAGCGGTCCAATCTGGCTCCTGTGCCACGGCTTCGCATCGCCCCGCGACATCCGGCCTCCGCTGGGGCACCGTCGCCGCTGCCGAGGCCTCGGCGCTATGGCAGCTTCCGCAGCCGCATGAGCCCTTCCTGCGCCACCGACGCCACCAGCGTCCCATCCCGTGTGAAGATGTTGCCGCGCACGAAACCACGGGCTCCCGCGGTCACGGGACTGTCCATCGCGTACAGGAGCCACTCATCCACGCGAAACGGCCGATGCAGCCAGAGCGCGTGATCCAGCGAGGCGAGCTGCATCCCCGGAGAGCGGAAGGACAACCCGTGCGGCTGCAGGGCGGTGCCGAGCAGGCCATGATCCGACGCGTACGCCAGGACTGCCTGATGCATCAGCGGGTCGTCCGGCAGCGGACCGAGTGACTTGAACCACACATGCCGCACCGGCGGTCGCGGCTTGGGATCAAAGGGATCGAGCGGATCGACGGGACGAAAATCGATCGGGCGCTCCTGTGTCAGCACCGGACGCAATGGCTCGGGGATCCGTGTTGCCATCTCACGAATCAACTCGAGCTCCGACGTCAACACCTCGGCCGCCGGCACCGTCGGCATTGGCTCCTGATGTTCAACGCCGGCTTCACCGATATGAAATGACGCCGAGAGATTGAAGATCGCCTGACCGTGCTGAATCGCTGTGACACGCCGCGTCGTGAAACTCGACCCATCGCGCAACCGGTCGACGAAATAGACGATCGGCGCCTTGAGATCGCCCGGCAGAATGAAGTAGCCGTGCACCGAGTGCGCCTCGCGCGCGCCCTCCACCGTGCGGCGTGCCGCCACCAGCGCCTGCGCGAACACCTGGCCGCCAAACACGCGACCGGTCCCGATATCGCGGTTCTGCCCGCGGTAGATGTTCACTTCAAGCGGCTCCAGATCGAGCAGCAACAGCAGATCATCGACGTAGCCAGACATGACGGAACGTGTGGATGGTGAAGACGGACGCGCGCGACAGGCCCTGCCACGCGGGCCGATCCACGCAGATCAGCCTGTTGCGGAAGCTAGCGACGTCAGCAAGATCGGAGTCTGGACGAGCACGCTCGTGCGCGGACTCGCGGCGAGGCGGCCACTGCCATTGCCGCTACGCATGCGCGAGAACGATCGCACGAACGCGGCGTGAATACGCATGACGCGACACAGCTCCTGCTGCGGTTCGCGTCGCGCTGCGACCGCACGAGTGAATGCGCTCAGCACCTGCACTGACGTCGCGACCGATCAGCGCACCGTCCCCCCGGCCTGCCTCCGCGCAGACCGTTCGATTCATGCGGCGCGACGACAGCGCCAACACACGGAGCAGTCCATGTCCAGTCCCATCCGAGGTGAACGACAGATTCCGCTCGACATCACGACCGCCCGCAGCGAAGGTGCGGGCGACATACCTGCGCTGACCGCCTACGCGTTCACGTCCGGCGGCGCACTCATCGATGCACAGCCGATCGATGAGAAAGGCAACACCCGGCTCTCGCTGCCGCTCAGCGGTGATGGCGACGCATTGCGCATCGTGCTCGGCCCACCGATCGAGAAGGACGAACTGGACGTCGCTGAAGTCCTGCGGCGCGGCGGCATCGATGCACATGTCGCATTGCGGCCGAACATCGAGGAGCTGCCACCGCTGCACTTCGAGCTCACGCCAGAACGGATCCGACCGTGGCTTGGGCGTCGCTGTGTGGTGAAGGGCACGTTGCTGAAGCGCACGATCTCCGGTGGCCTCTCTCAGGAGCTGCCGGTCTGCAATGCTGCGGTGGACATCTGGGAAGTCGATCCGTGGCCACGCATCATCGTGCGACTGCCGGATTTCGAGCTCGAGCGCCTGCGCGACATTCTCGATGGCCCCTGGCCGCCGATCCGCTGGCCCATTCCGCCGCGCCCACCCGAGGAACGATTCCCCGGCCTCTTTCCCGACCTGTTGGGACCAGTTGGGCTCAATCCGCAACCATTGCCGCCGCGCGTTGCACTGCGGAGCCGGGTTGCGACGTCAGCACAGACCCCCACGCTCACGCTGCCGGCGGACCTGCAGATCGCCATCCGGGCGTCACGCCCGGCGCTGGAGCGCGCGCTGATTGCGAACATCGCTCTGTTGCGGCCGATCCTCTGCTGGCTGTACCCGCAGCGCGTGCGACGCACGAAGATCGCAACGGTGTTTACCGACGAATGCGGGCATTTCCGCACGGTGATCTGGCGGTCGATTCTCGACACCGACATTCCGGACCTGTACTTCACGGCGAGGCAACGCGTGTGGCCCGGCTTCTGGGTCACGATCCACGAGCCGCAACCTGTCGCATGCCACACCTGGTGGAACTACCAGTGTGGCACCGAAGTCACGCTGATCACCCGCCACCCCGCCGCACGTACCTGCCTGCCGTGCCCGCCGGTGATCGCCCCACGCTTCTGGGTGCTCTTCAAGGCCATCGGCAACACCTCCGTGTGGGGCATTCACGGGGCGAACACGACCACCGCCGTCGGCACAGCAGGACACGATGCCACGAAAGTCGGCCTGTTGAACGACTCCGCACCGTGGGGCGGCACCCTGCGCCCGCGTATCGAGTTCGACAATCTGCTCCGATCGAGCCTCGGCGTTCGCTACTACCGCGTCAGCTACAAGCGACCCAGCGAACCGGACACGGCGTGGCGCGCCAGCGAAGCTGCGATCGGTCGGCACTATGACCAGACGATCGGCGGAGTCCCCGTCAGTTCGATCTATTCACTCGGGCCAACCACGGTCGGGGCCAACGCTCATCTCTATGAGATTCCGCCGGCGCTCCCACCGGTCGGTCAGTGGTCGACGGGAGACCTCGTCCAGGAATTCCAGAGTGCAGTGATCGACAGCACCTCCGTGTCACCGGGCGTCGGGTACGATGCCGCCGGCGTTCCGCTGGGCGGCGACGAAGGCGGCCACTGGCAAATCCGCGTCGAGCTCTTCGACACGGCGGGTGTCCAGGTTGATCCGGAAACGCTTGGTATTGCGTGGCGCGTACCCTCCGTCACCGATCTGTCGGGGATCATCGACACGGCAAGCGCGGCGGACCTCGGCCTCGTTGACGTCGTTCGCAACAGCATGATCCTCACCGTTCGCGTCGACAACAATCCCTGTCACGCAAGTATCGCCGCGCCGACCCTTGATGGCAATCCGGCCAGCAGCGTCTGCGGTGTGATGAACTACACCTCTCTGAGCAGCACCGTCGTGACGCCATTTGTCGCGCTGCAGCGCAATCGGTTCGCCGACTACTCATTCTACGTGCAGCGCGGCGAAGGGCCCGGCGCTGAGCTCTCGGTCTCGGACGTCGCGGCCACGACACCCGCGGGAATGCCAGCCCCGCCGTCGTCGACGGTGGGCAATCTGCTCGACGGTTGCGCCATCGCAGGATTCACCGAACAACTCTACGTGGCCCATCGCGCCACCGATGGCTGGAATCGACAGTCGCAGTACGACGCCAGCCGCGTGCGCGCTTTCGTCCTCGCACCGGTGACGGTGGTAGCTCCTGTCGCAGTACTGTAGCGAGCTTCACAATGCCGGCCGTTGTGCACGCGGTGCTGCGTGCACAATCGCTCCAGACACACACGCTCCGGCCCATCCAGGGTCGGAGCGTGTGTGCACATCGGGCCCGCTGCGCCCTACACCGTGATTGCCATCCCACGATAGATCCGGGAGCGATACCGCGAATCCTCTGCGTCCGGCAACGGCGCTCCCGCAAGAAGCACGGCGCGGGCAAACCGCCGGACTTCCTCGAGCGTCTCCTCGTCGTCGCGCGGCTCTTCGCTGCGAACACGACGCGTCAGGTTGATCTGTTTCTCCGGCACATCGTTGACCAGACGCTCGTTCTCGACCGCCAGTGTGGCGGTCAGCGCATGCATCGTTGTCTTCACAAAGTTCGCCAGCGAGAACGCCTCGATGTGACCGCCTGCCGGCACG
>JANNVN010000305.1:0-14290 GCA_031414435.1 Gemmatimonadaceae bacterium | reverse complement strand
CCGGCAACGAGAGGCACGGCAACGAGAAGAGCGCCAACCACGGCGCGACGCGTACTCGACATGGAAACCTTCCAGCAGGAAAAGGACAGTCGTCGGAGTTCTCCGAACGAAGAACTGTACCGGAACCTACCGCGCAAGTTCCGGCGTCGACAGCGGCGTAAGCTCTCTACGCTCTGAGCACCGCTTTCGTCACGTCCAGCGGTACTCCATATACCACGATCGGCCATCCTGCGTTTCCTCGGCAGCGTGGACGATACCGGCCGCCACCAGCATTTCGCTGGCGGGCTTGACCACGCGGAGGATGTGGCTGGGGTATCGCTGCGTGAGAGGAAGCAACTCGGCAAGCGTGTCGAGCGAGACGCGCCAGCGACCATCAGCCCCGGCGGCCAGTTGCACCGCGATGAGGCGGTAAATCCGACGGGCAACCGGCGAGAGAAGCGACGAGTAGCCGCCAAGGCGGAGCGACGTGACGTGGCCGGCGTCGAGGTTGCTTCGCACCTGTGGTGCGAGCGTGACGCGCGCGACACCAGGCTCGGCAGCGGTTACACTGGGGAAGAGCGAGAGCTGGTCTCGGTCGGCGGCACGTCGGCGATCAACCGTCGCCGCGCTGAGCAGGGTGAAGGCGCCGTCCAGTGGCTTCCCGTTGATGGCGTCCCAATAGCCGCCGGCGCTCTCCAGCGTCGTGCGCTCGAGCCGGGCGAGCGCGCCGCGGAGCTGTTCGTAGGTCCGGCCGTCGACCCGGCGTCCCATGGCGCGCAGAAACGCATGCAGCGTGAACGTCAGGACGCCGTCAGTGGGCCGGCCCGATTCCTGATAGCGGTACAACAGCTCGATGTAGACGTCCTGATCGAACGTGCCAGGGAGTCGATCACCCGGCGCAGGCAAGACGCGCCATCGTCCGCCGGACGGCGACGTATAGGCGAGCGCGCCCTCCTCGTTGGAATCACTGAGACGGAACAGCGGCAGCGCCTCGAGGGCACGATCGAGATACACCAGACGACTCGCCGCGCGTCGCTTGTTTGCCGCGCCTCCCACACCGGTCGCGTCGCCGCCGCGTGTGAGCGGCGCCGCATTCGCGCCGCTGACGGCCGGGAGCTGATCGGCAGGAGTGAACACGTCAGTTCCTGGCTTCAGAGCGACCAAGCGCGGCGCGGATGGCGTCGCGCATGGCCACCAGCGCGTCATCGCGCGCACCTGGGGTATCCGTTCGCACGTGGAGCTCGATTCCGTCGGCCACCTGAACGCGTCGCCACTCCGCGACAGGCTGCGCATCATCCTGCCGCACCGTCAGATCGGCCGAGTGAGAGAGCGCCGGTGCGAGCGCTGTTGCAACGCGACGCTCGAGCTGCTCGCCGCTGACGCCGGCCAGCTCCTTCTTGATGACCTCGAGTGTCTGCCCCTCGCGCTGGCGGATCTTGATCGCGAGCAGCTGGAGCAGATGCCGGTAGCCGTACGTCGCGGTCGTTCCCGCGCCTTCGGGCCGATCCAGCAGTCGCTGCGCGACGTAAAAACGGATTGCCCGCGCACTCGGCGCAGCGCGGGCGGAGGTGTTCGTTGGGCGGAACCCGGCAGCGTCGACGAGTGCGGTGGCGTGCGCGGCGAGACCGCGCGCATTCCAAGGGGCGTGCCGGCTATGGGCACGAAGCAGAGCGACCGGGGAATCGGTCATGCGGGCGGTATCGGACGAGGATCAGGCGGGCTGACTCATGCACTGCACATGGCGCCGAGCGTAAGAACGTGTGAGCGCGCTGTCACTGTCAAGCCTCTGCTATGATGCTGGCGGCTGAGAGGAACCTTTCTCGCCGCCCTGGGGCGCCGCGCGGTGGCACCAAAGCGGTCTGTACCGCCGTCGCCTTTACGGCATGAGAGTTGATGGGACGCCGTGATCCATGGCGAGTTTCGCGATGACGCTGAGATCGACTGGTTTTTCGAGGAAATAGGTCCCGTTGAGTCGCTCCGAGGCGTGCCGATTGTCGTCGTCCGGAAATGCTGTCAGCACGATGACCGGCGTCTTCAGATGGACGAGACCGGCCGCCGCGAGGACCTGCAACCCACCATCGCGGTTCGCGCCAAGCCTCAGGTCGGTGACGATCAGCTCGAGCGGCTGTTCGGCGAAGATGGCGGCTTTGGCTTCGGCAAGTGTAGCGGCCGAGACCACGGTGACCTCGGGCGACTCGAAGAGATCGACGAGAGCCTCACGGATCGAAATCTCATCTTCGACGATCAGGATTCTTTTGGGCATACCTTTCCTCATTGCGACTTGCGTGCCGTCGGATCGTATTTCGCAAGTCGTTGTTAAGTAGTGCTTTACACAGAGCACCTTCCCTCGAATGTCCTCCGGGTGTTCGATTATCGAACATTTTTGGTTGTCGGGTGAGCGATTTCCGGACGGAGTCAATCGACTCCGTGATAGGACGTCAGACCGGATTCTCTGAGCGTGACCGGAGCTTCTGGTGCAACGTTGATCGCGCGATACCAAGCAGCTGCGCCGCCCGCGCACGGTTGCCTCCGGCTGCCTGAAGGGCGGCGGCAATGGCCCCTCTCTCCGCCGCTGCGAGCGACAGGTCGCTCGCCGGTGCTCCGCCGGTCGGGTATTCGGTAATGTTGAGGTCGGCAGCCGAGATGGCCGCGCCGTCTGCCATGATCGCTGCGCGCCAGAGGGTGTTCTTCAGTTCCCGAATGTTGCCCGGCCAGTGGTATGCGACCAGCGCGTACAGTGCGTCCGCGCTCAATGTCGCGCCTCGCGGCAGGAGCGCCTCAATCAGCTGTGGCAGTTCGTCGCGCCGCTCACGCAGCGGCGGCATCACGATGGTGAGCACCTGCAGCCGGTAGAACAGGTCCGCCCGAAACAGTTTCTCCGCGACGCGAGTCTGCAGCGGCTGATTGGTGGCGCAGATCACGCGGGCGTCGGAGCGCAACTCGGTGGTGCCTCCCATCCGACGAAAGCGCTGCTCGTCGATCACCTTGAGCAACATCGGCTGGACATCTCGTCCCAGTTCCCCTATTTCGTCGAGAAATACCGTTCCTTTCGCGGCCACTTCGAGCAGCCCCCGCTTTGACTGGCGGGCATCGGTGAATGCACCGCGTTCGTGCCCGAACAGATCGCTTTCGAAGAACGTGGTCGAGAACGACGCACAGTTCATTTCGACGAATGCGTGATTGGCGCGGCGCGACTGGTCGTGGATGCGTCGCGCCACAAACCCCTTCCCAGTGCCCGTCTCGCCAAGGATGAGCACGGGCGCGTCATCGTTGCGCGCGGCAAGCTCGATCATTCGCTCGAACGATGGCTGCAATGGCAGATGCGGTGTTCGCGCCCCCGCGGCGTCACGCGTCCGCAGCATGGCGACCTCGCGTCGTACGCGAACGTTGTCGAGGGCGCGAATCACGGCGTTTCGCAGCGTTTCCAGCTGGAGCGGCTTCTCGAGCAGGTCGAGCGCCCCGCGTTGCAGCGCGGCTACCGCTGTCCGTACATCGGCGTGGCCGGTGAGCATGACGATGGCACTGTCCGGGTCGTCCGCACGCAGGGCGTCGAGCAGGCCGAGTCCGTCCGCGTCGGGAAGGCGAAGGTCCAGCACGATCACGTCGGGCAGGTGTTGCGCGACTGCGCTACGCGCCTCCGCTGCACTCGTCGCATGGAGCACCACCATGCCGTCCGACTCGAAATACTCGGCAAGCGTTTCGCGGATTGTGGCATCGTCATCGACGATGAGCAGCGATCCGGCAATCATCCGATCCCTCCCGCCGGCAGCACAATCGTCACCGCGGTTCCCGTCTCGGCCGAACTCTCGATGCTGATCGTTCCCTGGTGCTCCTCGATGATCCGTTGGCAGAGTGCCAGCCCGATGCCGGTTCCGCCGCCCTTGAGCGAGAAGAAGATTTCGAAGACGCGCGGCAGTGCTTCCGGTGGAATGGGTGCGCCGCCGTTCTGAATCCGGCAGCGCCAGGCGCCGTTTGGCAGCGCGCCGCTCTGCAGGGAGATGGCAGTCGAGCGCGGAGCGGCATCAATGGCATTCCCGAGCACATTCAGACAGACCTGCCGGAACTGGGCGGGATCAAATGCCAGACGGGCGCGCATGGCCGTCTGCGTGCGGCTCACCGTCAGCCCTGCGTCTTCCAGCCGCGCACGATTGGACTCGATGACGTCATCCCAGACGGCATCGGGATCTCCCTCAGACAGCTGTAGCGGCTGGGGACGTCCATACACCAGAAGTGATGAGAGCATGCTGTTGAGGCGATCGACCTCGCGCAGCATCCGTTCGACGTTGCGCGTGACGGTTGGATCGTCGCGACCATGCGCCCGCAGCAGTTGCGCGGCGGCGGAGATGCCAAACAGTGGGTTTCGCAGTTCGTGCGCGACTCCGGCGGCCACCTCACCAATCGCCTCGAGTCGTCGTTTCTGTTCGACGCGCCGGACGAGGTACGCCCGATCAATGGCTGCCGCGGTCTGGGCGGCGATCGCGCTCAACACACGCTGCGTTTCGGCGAGTTCATATGTCGCCTCGAGCTCGGTGAGGCGCACGGTGATCGCACCCAGCACGCCTTCCTGACTGATGATCGGTGACGTGACTTCTCGACCGATCGGCGCACTGCGATGGACGATCGTACGGTCAGACGCGAGCGCTTCCAGCCAGTCGGGACGAAGGCGCGCGGATACGAGGTCTGTCGATTCGACGTAGCCACGCGCTTGCACCGCCGTCAAGGCCAGAGTGTCATCATCAGCAACCGCAATGACATAGGCATCGCATCGGACGGCGCGGTAGAGTTGCTGCGCAACTTCACGGTAAACGCGCGGAAGATCGATCGAGCTGGCGAGTGCGAGGCCGGTCGAGATGAGTGCTTCGCGTGCACGGTGCGATTCCGTCACATCGGACAGTGTGGCGACGAACCCGATGTGGACACCATCGGCAAGGCATCGCGTGACTTGCACCAGCATCACGCGCTCGTCGGCGCCAGCCGCAAACTCCCACCGCACGAGGGGGATGGCGAGGTCAGCCAGCGCACTGTATGCCCGGATGCATTGCTCGACCTGCTCCAGCTGCTCGACGGCATCCAGCGCGTCGTGCAGTGGCCTGCCGATGGTACTTCGCTTGTTCTGAATCGCGGCCGGATGGTTCTGCGCGAGCACAGTGCCAGACAGGTCCGTCGCGAAAACCATCAGCGGAACGGCATCGAGAATCTGTTGATCGCTGGCAGGCATCCGGACAAAGATAGGCCGGTGAGATGGAGCGGGCTCCATCTCACCGGCCATTGAACCACGCCTCCGGGTCTGTCGGGCGGTGACGTCCCTCCGTCACCACCTGACACGCACCCGATTAGCGGCCCTTCTTTTTCGCCGGTTTGCCCTTCGCGGGCGGAGCCTTCTTTACCGGTGCCTTCCTGGCCGGCGCGGCCTTCTTCGCTGGAACCACCTTCTTCGCCGGCGCCGCCTTCTTCAGCGGTGCCGTCTTCTTGACCGGTGCCGCCTTCTTTGCTGGTGCTGCCTTCTTGGGCGGCGCCGGCTTCCTGACCGGTGCCGCCTTCTTTGTCGCTGCCGCCTTCTTCACCGGCGCCGCCTTGGAAGCGGCGCCGCTCTTGGCCTTTGCAACCGGCTTGGTGGCCGGTGCAGCCGTTTTCGCCGCGGGCGCCTTCTTGGCTGGCGCCGCCTGCTTGACCGGAGCCGCCTTGGCGGGCGGAACGGTCTTCTTGATCGGGGCGGCCGGGACCGCCTTCTTCGCCGCCGGCTTCACCGGCTCGGGTTTGGCAGGAGGAGGTGCCTTGGCTGCCGATTTGGCGACCGTCGCCGTCTTGGCCGCAGGGGCTGCCTTAGCCGCAGGGGCTGCCTTAGCCGCAGGGGCTGCCTTGGCCACAGGGGCTGCCTTGGCCACAGGGGCTGCCTTGGCCACAGGGGCTGCCTTGGACTCGGCCGTTTTCGGCGCCATTGGCGGTGTCGGAGCTTTCGGCACCTTCGGTGCTGGTGGCGCTGCCGGCGGCTTGGGAGGCTTGAGTGCCGTCGACGCGCGCACCGCCGCAATCGGCTCGATTGCGGGCAGCGACTTGGCCTTGCCGCCGGCCACCGGTTCATCACCGAGGTCGTCGTCGAGGCCCACCTCGTCTTCCAGGCCGAGATCGTCTTCCTCAGCCGGCTCGAGGTCGTCTGTACCGAGCTCGGCATCGACTTCCTCCTCGATCACCTCGCCCGTGTCCTCCTCCTCCTCGTCGTCCTTCGCGGCATCATCGGGATCGTCGAACAGCGACTCGCGCTTCCGCTTGACGGAAGGGGTGAAGCCTTCTTCATCCTCGTCCTCCTCCTCCTCCTCCTCCTCGTACATCGGATCGGAGTCGTAGTAGTCGTCTTCATCATCATCACGGCCACGAAGCCGGAATTCAACATCATCGTATTCGCCGAAGCGCGGCATGCCTGCCTCCAACGCAGAAAAGGACCAGCAGGATCAGGGACCAATGCACAGGTGCGTGCAATGGCGACGTAGCCGGAATAACAGCGCCGCCGCTGAACGTCAAGCAGCGGCGGCGCAATATGGTGCTCAGGAGGACGTTTTCAGGCCGGTCAGTCGCCGGCGACCGGGCTTGGAACTGACGCGGTGACCGGGGTGCTGAAGCGCTTTCGAACCGACCGCACCGCATCATCCAGCAGCGAATACACCACAGGAACGACGAAGAGCGTGAGGAGGGTGCTGGTGATCAATCCTCCGATCACGGCCCGACCCATCGGCGCCCGTTGCTCCGCTCCCGCACCGAGAGCGAAGGCCAAAGGAATCATCCCGGCGATCATCGCGACGGTCGTCATGATGATCGGGCGGAGCCGGATTCTGGCTGAGGCGAGGAGCGCCGTGCGCATGTCGTCGCCCAGTTCGCGGCGGTGGTTTGCGAAGTCGACCAGCAGAATCCCGTTCTTGGTGACCAGCCCGAGGAGCATGATGATGCCGATCATGGTCATGACATTCAGGCTGCCCTTGGTGGCCAACAGCGCCAGCGCCACGCCGATGAAGCTGAGCGGCAGCGAGAGCATGATGGCGAGTGGCTGGAAGAATGAACCGAAGAGTGAGGCGAGAATCAGGTAGATGAAGACGACCGCCAGAATCAACGCCTCGCCGACATACCCCTTGGTGTCATTCAGATTCTGGACGTCGCCGCCGAAGACCGTGCGGTAGCCGGCGGGCAGTCCCATCGAGTCGATGGCGGCCTGCACCCCGACGGCGACGTCACCGACGCCGAAGCCAGGGAGAACGCCAGCGCTGATCGAGACCTGGCGTTCAAGCGAGGCGCGCTCGATCGCCTGCGGCCCGATGCCAGCGCGAATGGTGGCTACCTGGCCGAGCGGAATTGTGGTCGCCAGCCCCGTGCGGCTGTCGATCCCCGAGCCAGGGACCGGCAGTTCGGCGACGTCATCCGAGGAACGGCGCAGCGAGTCAGGGTAGATCACGACGACATCATGCGAATAGCCCTGTGGATCCTCCCACCGGGTCGCGCGTTGGCCGGTAAAGAGCGGCTGGAGCGTGGTCGAAATGGTCCCGATGCCCAATCCCGCCGCCCAGGCCTGTTCGCGGTCGACCTGCACATCCAGCTGCGGGATCTCTCCGTCATCGCTCGAATTGGGCTCGGCGATTCCTTTGACGCCCTGCATGGTCTTGAGCACCTCGGCAGCGGCCAGCTTGAGTCGTGTCGGCTCGGGGCCCTGCACTTTGACGTCGATCGGTTGGCGATAGCCGCCGAAGATCGTGGGTGTGCCGGTGATGTTCGCCCGGACGCCCGGGAGCTTCATCAGCATCGGGCGCAGCGCCGTCTGCAGTTCGGCTTGCGAGAGCTTCCGTTGGTCCTTCGGCTTGAGCTTCACCGCCACCGAGCCACCGCTCGGCGAGCCGCGGAAGCCACCGCCGATGTTGAGATACGTCGACACCACCTCAGGACGCTTCTCGAGCAATTGTGCGATCTCCTGTCCCTTGGCGATCGTGAAGTCAATCGCCGAGCCGGGGGCAACTCGATAGTTCACATTGAACTCGCTGCCATCGACATCGGGCATCCAGGTGAAGCCGAGTTTCGGGACCAGCAGGACCGAGCCGACGACGGTGGTGAGTGCGGCGCCGAGGACGAAGACGCGATGTGACAGGGCCCAGGCGAGCCCGCGTGGATAGCGGTCAGCGGTACGTTCGAACCAGTCATTGAATGCAAAAGCGACGCGTCGAATCGGATTTCTGGAGGCGCGCAAGGCCGGCTGATTGGCATGATCGACTTCCGGATCGTGCCAGATGCTCGAGAGCATCGGATCGAGCGTGAAGCTGACCAGCAGCGACACCAGCACGGCGAAGGCAACCGTCACGCCGAACTGGAAGAAGATCTTGCCGATCATTCCGCCCATGAACGCAACCGGGAAGAACACGGCGACCACCGCCATGGTGGTGGCGAAGACGGCCAACCCGATTTCACTGGTGCCCTCGGAGGCCGCGTGCTCATGATCCTTCCCCATCTCGAGGTGGCGCACGATGTTCTCGCGCACCACGATCGCGTCGTCGATGAGGAGCCCGATCGCGAGGGAGAGTGCGAGCAGGGTCATGGTGTTGAGCGTGAAGTTGAACGCCCACATCACGAAGAACGACGAGATCAGCGAGATCGGCAGCGCGAGCCCGGTGATGATGGTCGAGCGCCACGAGTTGAGGAAGAAGTAGATGATCACGATGCAGAGAATTGCGCCGAGGATCAGTTCGTGCTGGACGCTGTCGAGGGAGTCCCGGATGCGTTGTGAGTCGTCCCGGATGACACTCAGCGTGACATCGGCAGGGAGCGTCTTTTCGAGATCCGTCATGGTTGCGCGCACGCGATCGGCGACTTCCACGGTATTGCTGCCGGCGATCTTCTGCACTTCGATCGAGACGGCCGGTGTCCGTCCGAGGAAGGCGGCGCTGCGTTGTTCAGCGCTGCCATCGATGACCGTCGCCACGTCGCTGATGCGGATTGGCGCGCCGTTGCGGACCGCCAGCGTGATGTCGGCAAATCGCGCCGGATCGACCACGCGACCGGTGACGCGAATCAGCTGCTCACGGCCATTCCGACGCACGCGGCCGGCCGGTACTTCGCGGTTTTCCCGTTCGAGCGCGGCCAGAACAACCGGTGGCGCGATGTTGTACGCCCGCATCGCATCGGGATCGAGCTGAATCTGGATCTGCCGGGTGGCAGCCCCGGTGATGTTGGCGCCACCGACGCCCGGAATTGATTCGAAGCGCGTCTTGATCACTTCGCGCGCGATATCGCTCAACTCCCGCAGCGGGCGTTCGGCGCTCGTCATCGCGACGCTGATGATCGGGCGGTCATTCGGGTCGAAGCGGAGGACGATCGGGTCTTCGATGTTGGGCGGCAACTGACGACGGATGCGCGCCACCTTGGCGCTGACTTCCTGCTGCGAAGCGATCACGTCAACGCCGAGATTGAACTGCAGGCGCACGAGCGAACTGCCTTCGAGGGACGTCGAGGTGACTTCCTTGATGCCCTGGACGGTGTTCAGCGCTTCCTCGATCGGCTTCGAGAGTTCGCGCATCACCACTTCCGGCGAGGCGCCGGGATAGGCCGTCTGCGTCACGACGATCGGATATGTGACGTCGGGATACTCGTCGATCGCCAAACGCTTGTACCCGATTCCTCCCAGGACGACCAGCGCCACCATGATCATGGTGGCAAAGACCGGTCGCTTGATCGACACATCGGAGATGATCATGACTTCCCGCCCGCGATGGTGACCTTGGCGCCATTGCCCAGTGCGCCGACATTGCCCACGATGACGCGGTCGCCGGCCACGAGTCCTTCCCTCACTTCGGCCACACCGCTCCCGTCATCGACGACGCCGAGGATGACGTTCCGCTTCTCGAGCGCCCCACCGGCGAGGCGCCAGACGAAGGGAGGCGCATCCGCATTCTGCGACTGGCGAATGGCGGTCGTCGGTACCAGCAGGGCGCCGCTCCGGCGTTCACCGATCACGCGCCCGCTGGCAAAGGTGTTGCCTTTGATCGCGCCATTGGCGTTCGGTACACGCACATACACCGTGACGCTGCGCGAGACGGGATCGACAGTCGGACTGACGCGTGCGACACGCGATTCGACCGTGCGATCGTCGAAATTCAGTCGCACGGCCTGGCCTGGCTGGACCTGATTGGCGAGTCGTGCCGGGATGTTCGCGGCCAGCTCGAGACTCTCATTCCGCACCAGCGTGAACAACGGTGTGCTGATGGAGACACGTTCGCCCGGTTGCACGCTGCGAACGTCGATGATGCCACTGGCTGGCGCGAGGACTCGGGTATCTCCGGATGCGGCAGACGCCGAGCCAAGTCGCGCCTCACTGGCGGCGACAGCGGCACGCGCGGCAATCACGGATTGCTGCGCCGCACGGTTCTCCTGTTCAGCGATGGCGCCCGCCTTGAACAGGGCAGCGGACTGCTCGGCGGCCCAGGTTGCGGTCTGCAACAGCGCGCGCGCCGCTTCCCGGTCGGCCTCGGCGCCGCGACGACCGCTTTCCTGCTGGCTGGACTCGAAGCGCGCGAGCAGCTGCCCTTCACTCACCCGCTGTCCTTCCTGCACGTACACCGCGCTGATATCGCCATTCAGTCGGCTGCGGACCTGAATTGTTTCGATCGGCCGCAAATTACCGGACACGGCAAAGGCATTCTCGATGACGCCGAGCGTGAGCGTCGCCACATCAGACGCGGCGAGCACCACGCCACCGCGACCGCCACCCGGTCCTCCTGGTCCCCCCGGTCGTGCGCCGGCCGCGGCGCCCGGCGTTCCGCGCGGTGCTCCCGCGGCGGGTTTTGCTTCTGCAACGTCACCAGTCTTCGAGCAGGCGGCGGCGAGTACGAGCAGTCCTCCGGCAAGGAGTTTCGCTCGGGGAAAAACGTCAGCGATCCGCTGTGACACGATCTGCTCCACGGTCAGTGATGCGCATTGCGCCGCCGTCAGGCAGCGGAATCGGGCGACCAGTCGCCCGCGCCAGTTCGGCGGCGGCAAGGAAGACGTCATAGATGGCGCGCGCGGCATTCACTTGCGCGCGAACCAGATTCAATTGTGCATCGGAGACGTCGAGAACGGTCCCGACACCGCGCGTGTTGCGCAGCACCGCCAGGTCGTAGGCCTCGGTGGCTTCGGCGACAGTTTCCCGTCGGGCGTCGAAGAGCGTGCGCGCCCGCGCGAATTCAGCGCGGGCAGCCGCTCCTTCGAGTGCCACCTGCTCGCGCACCAGTGCGAGCTGGATGCTCGACTGATCCACCTGAGCGTGCGCGCTCTCGATATTGGCTTTGGTACGCAAGCCGTCGAAGATCGGCCACGCGACCTGAAAGCCGAAGTTCCGATCGGTGAACCAGCCGTTGTTCTGACAGAGCCGGGTTGCTGCGGACCCCGGCGGGCAGAATGAATTGCTGGTGAAGCCACGGCTGGTCGGCAAGCCGTTGCTGCCAGGCAACGCCAGGAAGCCTGACGTGAGTGTGGCCGTGATCGACGGAAGCAGATCAGCGCGGGCGACCCTGACACCGGCCTGTCGCGCCGCGAGCGTCAACTCCGCGGCACGGACGGCGGCGCGTGCCGGCCCGATGGCCGGCGAGGTGTCGACGCTCGCGAGAAGACGGCGCAGTGACAGGGTATCGAGTTCCGATGTGAGAACCATCGCGCGCTCGGCCGGCACATTAACCAGCCGCCGCAGATTGAGCACGGCGATCGCGTAATCGTTCTGCGCCTGCACGACGGCCGGTTCGAGGTTGGCACGCTCGACCTTCAGACGCAGCACGTCGTAGCGCGACGCCCGACCAGCGGCTTCGAGTTGCTGCGCCTGTGTCACGCGTTCCGTGGCGAGCTGGAGATTCCGCTGCTGAATCGCGATGAGCCGATTGGTGAAGAGCGCGTTCAGGTACGCACGCTCGACATCGACGACCACCAGGCCGCGCACTTCGGCCGTATTCGCCCTGGCGGCGCCACGAGCGGCACTGGCTGCCTTCGATCCGGCCACGACACGGCCACCGAGAAAGAGCGGCTGTGAGAGTTGCGCGCTGGCCGTGTAGTTGTAGGCCTGTGCGAAGACGGCGCCGACGATGGCCGCGCGCGCATTCTCGACCACCTGGTTGTAACCGCTGCTGAGGCGCAACTGGGGCAGGCCGGTGGAGCGGGCGAGGCCGATCTGGGCGTCGGCGATATCGATCGAGGTGTTTGCCGAGCGGACTTCTTCGCCGTCGCGCAGTGCGCGCAGGATGGCGGCGTCGAAGGAGAGGGGCAGGGTATCACCCGCGGACGGGCGTTCGGCGCGGGGGAGGGGCGCCTGCGCCCAGCCCGCTGTGCCGATCGAGGCGAAAACCACAAAGACGAAAAAACGCCCGAGCGTGCCGGTCGGGCGAGACTGGGATTGGGCTGGCATAGTGACCGTTGTACGCCGCGGCCGGGTGAAACGTTTGCGCCAAACCGATGGCGCGACCCCTTGGCAGCCCTCAGCTGGCGGCCAGCCGCCGGGTCATGACGACCTGAAGTGCTTTCACGATCTGTGGATCGAGCAGCGCACCAGAGACCGTGCCGAGATAGGCAAGGGAGTCGTCGGCGCGCATCGGGTCGCGATAGGCACGCTGGGACGTGAGCGCATCGAACGCATCGGCTCCGGCCAGGATCCTGCCGCCAAGTGTGATGTGCTCGCCGCCGATGCCGCGGGGATAGCCACTGCCATCCCAGTGCTCGTGGTGATCGTGGATGAACTCGAGCACATGTTCCAGCTGCTGCAGCGGGCGGAGAATCTCGATCCCGATCCGGACATGCTGTTTGACATGTTCAAACTCGGCAGCTGTCAGCGCCGAGGGCTTGTTCAGGATCTCCTCGCGGATGCCGATCTTGCCCACGTCGTGCAACCGTCCGGCGAGACGGATTCGCTCGACGACGTCCTGGCTCTGTCCCAACTCGATGGCAATCTCTGCCGCCAGATCCGCGACGCGCTGCGAGTGGCCGCGGAGGTACACGTCCTTCGCTTCCATGGCGATGATCAGCGTTTCGACCACGCTCACCGACAGCAGGCGGAGTGACTCCTTCTCCTGCTCCAGTTCGGCGGTTCGCAGCTCGACCTCATCCTGAATGCGTGCGTCGAACCGGTCTTTTTCCATGCGCGTCTGTCGTCGCGCGAGCGCGCGAATCACGGCGTCCTGCAGAGCGCGCAGCTCGATCGGCTTGACGAGATAGTCCACCGCACCGCTCGCCAGGACGTGGGCGGCCGTTGGCGCGTCATTGACGGCGCTGAGCATGAGGACCGCGAGATTCGGGTCGTGCTCGAGCACCTTCGGCAGCAGCTCCGGACCGGAGAGACCGGGCATCCGGACATCGCAGATCATGGCGTCGAACGCCAGGTTGGTCTCGAATTGACAGAGCGCGTCGCTGCCGTTTGCCGCCGATTCCACCCCGTACCCGCAACGCTGGAGAAATCGCACCATCGCCACGCGGATCGACTCATCGTCATCGACGACGAGGATGCGCGCGAGCGGGGGTGGGGCGGGCTTGGGAGCCAGCGTCTGCAGGGCGGTCGTCACGATTGCGACTGGGAAGAGCCAACACGGAGGGGGATCGCCAGGCGACGAATCGTCCGCCCATCATCCGTCCGAATGACGGAAATGGTAGCACCGTGCAGCTGCCATTCAGAAGGGACGATGCCAACCGGCGCGCCATCGTCGGCGACGGTGAGGACGACCAACCCTCCGTCCAGTGTCGCGCGGACGTCAATCCGTCGTCGGGCGGAGCCGAGAAGGGCAGTTTCTGATGCGACAAGCGCGGACGCCAACCAGTCGCGCATGGCGCCCGCCGGCCATGGTACGGGTGGCAGCGACGGATCGACGTGCACGCCGGTGGTGATCGCCAGTGCCTGCTGCGTGTCCGCGCGCTGCCGCAGGATGTCGAGCACGAGCCCACCGATCTCGATGGCATCCAACTCGCCCTCGGCGTCATCCGCGAGGTCGCGCAACGTGCGAGTCGCTTCCGTCGCCCGGTGCGCACTCCGTTGAATCAGCACTACCAGCTCGAGGAGATCGTCAGGCAGGCTTTCGTCGGCAAGCAACTCGGACAGCGCGCTGATCCCCGCAATCGGCGATGCCAGATCGTGCAGCCGGCCTGCGAGGGTCTTGCGAAGCGCGTGCACCGATTCAAGTCCGGGGTCGGTTGGCGTGCGCGCGACACGTGCAAGCAGGACGCTGAGCGCGCGCGCGAGCGTCCCGGCCTGCTGCTCGATGCGTCGGGTTGCCTCGCGCGGGACGGCACGGTCGGGATCGAAGACGAGATCAATCCGACCGACCGCCACATC
>JANNVN010000304.1:0-6468 GCA_031414435.1 Gemmatimonadaceae bacterium | reverse complement strand
CATCGAGCAGGTTGCCGAAGAACTTCCAGCCGGTGGGTGTTTCGAAGCAGGGCAGGTTCATGGCCTTCGCAACACGATCGACCGCCGCACTGGTCGGCATGGAACGCGCGACACCGGCAATGCCGCCGGCGTATCCCGGTGCCAGCGTCGCGTTGGCCGCGAGGATCGCAAGGCTGTCACTTGGCGTGACGAAGAAGCGCTGGCCGAGCACCATGTTGCGATCGCCGTCACCATCGGAGGCGGCACCGAAATCAGGCGCTGTGGCGCCGAAGAGTTCCTCCACCAGATCGTGCGCGTAGGTGAGGTTCGGATCGGGGTGGCCGCCGCCGAAGTCGGGGAGTGGAGTGCCGTTGATGACGGTACCTGCGGTGGCACCGAGGCGACGCTCGAGGATCTCGGTGGCGTAGGGGCCGGTGATGGCGTGCATCGCATCGAACCGCATCCGGAAGCCCGCCGCGAACATGGCGCGAATGGCGCTGAAATCGAAGAGCGTCTCCATCAGCGTCGCGTACTCGGCCACCGGATCGACGACGATCACGGTCAGGTCGTCGTAGGTGTGCGTGCCGATGACATCGAGTGGCACGTCGACGAGGTCGGCGATGCGATACGATGTGAGTCCGGCTGCACGCTTCGCGACATCGTTGGTGAATGACTCGGGCGCGGGACCGCCGTTGCCCGCGTTGTACTTGATGCCGAAATCGCCATCAGGCCCGCCAGGATTGTGACTGGCCGAGAGGATGATGCCCCCGGCTCCGTGGAGTCGGATCAGGTGCGATGCGGCGGGAGTCGAGAGCAATCCGCCCTGACCAACCATCACTCGACGGATTCCATTCGCCGCCGCCATCCGGATGATCGTCTGAATCGCCTCACGATTCAGGAATCGACCGTCACCACCGACGATGAGCATCGTGTCGGCAGTGAGCGCGGCGACGTCGAGCAGTGCCTGCACGAAATTCTCGAGGTAGTGCGGCGTCTGAAACACCGTGGTGCGCTTGCGCAGGCCTGAGGTGCCGGGCTTCTGGTCGGAGAACGGCGTGGTCGGGACGTCGCGCACGAGAGGCATGGTCGTGAGGCCTGAAGGGGAGCAGGGCTGCAAGAGACGAGGGGCGCGGTTGGGGGGCCGACGCACCGGCGCATCGGAAGTGTAGTTTGCGGCGCGCAGACGGGTAGCCATCACGGCTCGCCTTCTCCAATCCTGACGCAGCGGATACACTTCGTTGCGAACACTTACTGGAGCAGACCGGATGCGCGATGCGGTGATCGTTTCCACGGCACGAACCCCCCTCGCCAAGTCGTGGCGCGGCGCGTTCAACATGACCCACGGCGCCACGCTCGGTGCCGCCGCAGTGTCAGCGGCGCTTCAGCGTGCCGGTCTGGAGGGGGGCGAAGTCGAGGACGTGATGATGGGCTGCGCCAATCCCGAGGGGGCCACGGGCGTCAACATCGCACGGCAGATCGCCATTCGTGCCGGAATGCCAGTGACGGTCTCGGGAGTGACGGTCAACCGCTTCTGCAGTTCGGGATTGCAGACGATCGCCTCGGCCGCGCAGCGGATCATCAGTGGCGAAGGCGACATTTATGTCGCCGGTGGCGTCGAATCGATCAGCTGCGTGCAGAATGACCTGAACAAGAAGATGATCCATGACGACTGGATCCAGGCAAACAAGCCGACGTTGTATTGGCCGATGCTGCAGACCGCCGAGACCGTGGCGGCGCGGTATGGCATCACGCGTGACCTGATGGACGCCTACGGCGCCAGTTCACAGCAGAAAGCAGGTGCGGCGCGCGACGCGGGCTTGTTCGATGCCGAGCTGGTGTCGGTGACGACGACGATGGGCGTGCAGGACAAGGTGACGAATGAAATCAGCACGAAGGAAGTGACCATCAGTGCCGACGAAGGGATTCGCGGTGACACGACCGTGGAAGGGATCGCGGGGATCAAGCCGGCCGTTCCGGGGGGCACGATCGCAGCCGGCAATGCCAGCCAATTCTCGGATGGTGCCGGTGCGTGTGTGCTGATGGATCGTGCGACAGCCGAGCGACGTGGCGCGCCCATCCTCGGAGTGTTCCGCGGATTCGCCGTGGCGGGGTGCGAACCGGACGAGATGGGCATCGGGCCGGTGTTCGCGGTACCAAAGCTGCTTGCGCGCGCGGGATTGAGCGTGAAGGACATCGGCCTGTGGGAGTTGAACGAAGCGTTCGCGGTGCAGGTGTTGTACTGTCGCGACCGACTTGGCATCGACCCGGCGATTCTGAACGTGAACGGCGGCGCGATTGCAGTGGGTCACCCGTACGGGGTGAGCGGGCAGCGGCTGACCGGTCATGCGTTGATCGAGGGGAAGCGGCGCGGCGTGAAATACGCCGTGGTGACGATGTGCGTGGGCGGCGGCATGGGCGCAGCCGGTCTCTTTGAGATTGCCTGAGTCGCGGCCTGTAGTGGCGCGCGAGTGGTCGTCCGAATCATCGACGGAGTGAGTGGCATGGAGCTGAGCGGGCGTGTTGCGGTGATCACCGGTGCCGGCAGCGGTTTCGGACGGGAGTTTGCGCGGCTCGGCGCGGCGCGCGGAATGCGACTGGCGCTGGCAGATATCAACCAGACGGCGCTTGATGCGACGGTGGACGAACTGCGGAGCGCCGGCGCGGAGGTGCTGGGACTGCGCACGGATGTCTCGAGGGCCGACGATGTGCAGGCGCTGGCCGACGCAACGATGGACCGCTTCGGCGCCGTGCACTTGCTGTTCAACAATGCCGGCGTCGGATCAGGCGGATTCGTGTGGGAGAGCACCGACGCCGACTGGCAGTGGGTGATGGGTACAAACGTGTGGAGCGTGATTCACGGCGTGCGGATCTTCACGCCGCTGATGCTGGCGCATGGCGAGACCGGTCACATCGTGAACACCGCATCAGCGGCGGGGCTGATCACGGCGCCGAACATGGGGATCTACAACGTCAGCAAGCATGCCGTGGTGGCGTTGAGCGAGACGCTGTATCAGGATCTCAAGCTGGCGAAGTCCCGCATTGGCGTGTCGGTGCTCTGTCCGGCGTTCGTACCGACGGGTATTGCACATTCACATCGCAACCGTCCCGCGGAACTGGCGAACAGCGCACCGCCGACGCCGTCGATGCTGGCCGCGCAACAGGCGAGTGTGAAGGCGGTGGAGTCGGGCCGAATCCCGGCACCGGAGATCGCCAAGCTGACGTTTGCGGCGATTGACAGCGGCACGTTCTACATCGTACCGCACTCGAAGATTCTCGACATCGTGCAGCAGCGGATGACCGACATCGTCTCAGGGCAGAATCCGTCGGACATGTTTGCGCTGACACCGGAGCATGCGCCGCCCGGGAACTAGCCCGCCGTTGATGCTTCCCAGGCTTCGGTGAGCGCGCCGAGCATGGCCGAGGCAGGCTGTGCGCCGCTGATGCCGTACTTCTCGTCGATGGCGAAGAAGGGAACACCCGAGATGCCAAAGTCTCGCGCGCGCTGCTCATCATCACGCACGTCGGACGCGAACGCGTCGCTGGCAAGCATGTGGCCAACCGCCGCGGCGTCGAGGCCGACCCCGGCAGCCAGCCGCATTAGCGTTTCGTGGTCGCCCATCGCTTCTCCCTCGGTGAAGTACGCGGCGAAGAGTCGTTCGACCATCTTGTCGCGCGAGGCGTGCGCAGCGGCAAAGTGAATCAGCCGGTGCGCGTCGAAGGTGTTGCCCGAGACGGATCGATCGAACCGGAATGTGACGCCCTCGGCCGCGCCGGTGGCGGTCATGCCGTCCATCATGGACTGCGCCTTGGCGACAGTCATGCCGTACTTGGCGGCGAGCAGTTCGACGCTTGGCCGAGTCTGCCGGGGCGGTGCATTCGGGTCGAGTTCGAAACTGCGCCAGACGATGTCGAGCGAGCCCCGATGGGCGAACTCGGCCAGCGCGCTTTCGAAGCGGCGCTTGCCGATGTAGCACCACGGGCATGCGATGTCTGACCAGATTTCGATCTTCATGCTTGGGCCGCTAGGTAAGTTGAGACTTGGACGGGCATTGCGTCGATGCCAACGAATTCAAAGGTAGAACCCCTGTCCATGCCAGAACGCACGCCTGCCAAACGCATCGTCAGTACGCTTGACCCGGCCCTCGAGGCACGCATCGTAAGGCGCGTGCCAATGCACTACGCCGATGGCGAGGACGCGAGTGTGGACCTCCCTGCGCACGTGCGTGCCGCGTCGTCGATGACGTGGGTGGGCACGCGGGTTGCCTTGGTGCAGGATGACGTGAATTTCGTGGCGCTGGTCGACCCGCGGACCGGATTGGCGACTGCGGTGACACTCCCGGCTGGCAAGGATGATCTGCGCCAGTTCGACGTCGGGCGAGGGAACAAGAAGTACAAGCTGGATCTGGAAGCGATGACGCGTGTGCCGCAGGTGGGTGGCTCGCTGGTGCTCGCGTTCGGATCCGGTTCGAAGAAGCGGCGTGAGAACGTGCTGACGTTGTCGTTCACCGGCCGTGCGGCAAACCCAGTGCCGGATGAACCGACGCTGGTGCCGCTCCCGGAGTTGTACGCTGCGCTGCGAGCAACGACGGACTTCGCCGGCAGCGACATGAACATCGAAGGGGCGCTGTACCTCGACGGGATGATCCGGTTGTTCGGTCGCGGAAACGGTGAAGCGAAGGATGGCCTGACGCCGCTGGATGCCACGTGCGATTTGGAGTGGGAGGCATTGAGGGCACACATCGACAGTCCGGATGTGCGGCCGCTGCCAACGATTGCGCGGGTGACCCAGTATGAACTCGGCGCGGTGGATCGCGTTGCGCTCGGTTTCACCGACGCCATTCCGTTGCAGCGTGGGGGTGTGATGTACTCGGCGGCGGCCGAGGCATCGCCGGATGCAAGCGAGGATGGCGAGGTGGGCGGTTCAGCGCTCGGCGTGCTGCCCAATGACCGACGACAGGGTGGTCGGTGGGCGCGGATTCTGGATGAAGACGGAGCGCCCTTCACCGGCAAGGTGGAGGGGCTGGTCCTCGATCGCCGTGATGCGTCGCGCGCTCTGGTGGTGATCGATGTGGATGATCACGCGCGTCCGTCAGAGCTCTGCGAGGTGGTGCTGCGCGGACCGTGGCATCGGCAATGACGAGTGACTGAGCGCTGCAATGGTCGCTGAGGCGGAGCTGTCATCATCGGGCGCCGGTCGCCTGAAGCAGAGTGTTTGTCGCTGGTGCTACTCGTCGATACCGCTCGATGTCTTGTGTCGCGATGTGGCGGCGATGGGTTTCAAGTCCGTCGAGTTGCTGAGTGAGAACGAGTGGGCGACGCTGAAGCCCTACGGGCTGACATGTGCGGTCGCGAATGGGCCGAGTACGATACCGGTTGGCTTCAACCGCCTCGATCAGCACGACCGGTTGGTGGCCGAGTCGACGCGGTTGTTGCCGTTGGTGGCGGCGGCTGGCATTCCGCAGATGATCGTCTTCTCGGGGAATCGTGCCGGCATGTCCGACGCAGAAGGGCTTGCGAATTGTGCGGTGGGGCTGAAGCGGATCATGCGGCTGGCCGTGCGGCTCGGTGTGACGGTGATCATGGAGCTGCTGAACTCGAAGGTGGATCACAAGGACTACATGTGTGATCACACGGCGTGGGGTGTGGAGCTGGCGAAGCAGGTGGGGTCGCCCCGCTTCAAGTTGCTGTATGACGTGTATCACATGCAGATCATGGAAGGGGATGTGATCCGCACCATCCGCGACAATTTTGCGTACATCGGGCACTATCACACGGGCGGCGTGCCAGGGCGTCATGAGATCGACGATGCGCAGGAGCTGAACTATCCGCGGATCATGACGACGCTGGCGGAGCTGGGGTACAGCGGCTTCGTGGGGCAGGAGTTCATCCCGGTGCGGGAGCCGATGGTGTCGCTGAAAGAGGCGTTTACGCTCTGCAACGTGTGAGCGGTGCCGGACGACCGCTCGCACTCCGTCGCTCTTGACATATCAAAAAATATCGTTACGTTTACCGTATGCCTTCCAGAACTCTTTCAGGATTTGCGCGAACCGCCGAGCTCTTTCACGCGCTGTCTGACGAGGCGCGAGTGGAGATTGTGTCGGTGTTGCTGGCCGGCGAGCACTGCGTGTGTGACCTGATGAGCCATGTGGGTGCGGCGCAGTCGCGACTGTCGTATCACCTGAAGGTTCTGAAGGACGCTGGCGTGGTGTCGGATCGTCGGGAGGGTCGCTGGTCGTACTACGCGTTGAATGGTGAGGTAGTGAAGGAGCTCGAGGCGGCGGCGTCGGCGTTGCGTCCGAAGGCAAAGCGGAGCCTGTTGCCGAACTGCTGCGGGTAGTCGGTTGCGGGCGTTTAGTTTGTGGGTGTTCCGCTTGCACGTGTTCTGTTTGCACGTGTTCTGTTTGCACGTGTTCTGTTTGCACGTGTTCTGTTTGCACGTGTTCTGTTTGCACGTGTTCTGTTTGCACGTGTTCTGTTTGCACGTGTTCT
>JANNVN010000303.1:0-3268 GCA_031414435.1 Gemmatimonadaceae bacterium | reverse complement strand
GACGCACCGAGGGTGACGCTCTGCGTCTTGAGCGATCGTGTGACACTGCGCGACGTTCGTGCGACGGCGGTCTTCATGGCGCGAGAGGTTACGGAACCGATGGCAGTGTGTACTCGAGATCGTACGAGTGCGTCTTGCCGTCGATGATGATGGCGAGGGTGCCGCTGATCCCAGCGAATCCGTCGGTGCCGCTGTCGGGAACGATCGTGATCACGAGTGACTGCTCACCCTTCGCCATCACACCGGTGTGCTGCAGGAAGAAACTTCCCTGGCGGCCGGCCATCGTTCCCGTCACCCGTTCAATCGCCGAGTAGGCCGCCGAACCCTTCACGGTTCCCATGCCCGTCAGCATCTGACCCTTGCCGGTGCCGACGAGATCACCGCTGAACTGCTTGTCGATCGTCATGCGCCCAAGCGTCGTCGCATCGGTGTATGCATCCGCCGGCAGTGGGGTGATCTGCACTTCGAACGTTCCGCGAGCGTGCATGGGCATCGACAACTCCATTGATCGCATGAGGTACGCACCTTGAAGCGCTGGTCCGTGGTAGGAGGGCGTCAGGTACGCTCCTGCCGTCAGCGCAATCCCAAGTGTGATGGTCCGTACGGGTTGTTGCATCCAGATGTTTCCTCCGCCAGAGCTCAACTCGCCCGGCGCGATGGCGCGCCAGCGCGTTTACTGAAGCTGACAAACTACGTTGGTCGCGCGCTCCTGAACCACGCCATCGGAATGTCGGCTTCCGGTGTACCATCCTCCCCACGAATCGCCCGGTCCAGCCGTCCTTCCCGGATGAAACCTACCGATTCATACAGCCGCTGCGCGCGATGATTGCGTTCCGCCGTCATCAGCTCAACGCGGACGATGTCCGGGTGCTCGCGTGTCACCTTCTCCAGCAGCGTCGTGAACAACGCCCGTCCAACGCCGCGACCCTGCACCTCCGGATGGACCGCGACGGTGAGATTCGTATATACATGGCTGAACAATCGCAGCGGGTTGCGATACGTGTGCAGCTCACCCGCCACCCCGTCGATGTCAGGGACCTCGGCCACCACGATCTCGCCGTCGTTCAGACTGCGCGTGACGAACCCAGCGATGTAGTCGCGCGAGATCTCATCGGGCTGTCGGGCCAGTCCGCCGGTGGTGGAGGCGACCGTGATGTAGAGGCGCTCGATGGCCGGGATATCGTCTCGCGTGGCCCGGCGGATCTGTGCGATGTGTGTCATGTGCGCAAACGCGGTGGCAGCCGGAGTCGTGAGCGGCGGGAAGTGCGTGTCTCGCCGTGGACGGAAAGTTAGGCGCGCGACCGCTCGCCGGCCCGTCGCGGCAGGAGACGACAGCGCGTATGATCGGGCACGGCCAGGCCGCCGTCACCGCCGAAGACGCCATCGGCGCCACCGCAACCAGCGCTCTCCATGAAGTGGCTCTCCTCCGCTCTCCTCTCCCTGCTGCCGCTGCTGGTCGCGACGCGCGGCTCAGCCCAGGCACGCCTGACCGCGGGCGAGCTGCAGGTCGACCTGAGTGCGACCGGGCGCCTGACGGCGCTGCGCAGCACCGCCACTGGCATCGACTATCTCTCGACCGCGATACCGGCGCCCCTGCTCACGGTGGTCATCGCCGGCGAGCGACACCTCCCGACCGCGCTGGCGATGTCACGGTCCAGCGGCAGCACGCGACTCACCCTGCGCTATGCCGCACCAGGTGTGAAGGTGGTGCTGCGTGTGCGCGAGCGCGACACCCACGTGTCGCTCGACATCATCAGCGTCAGCCCGGAGCGTCGCGTCGACGCTGTGGTCTGGGGCCCGTATCCCACCACCATCACCAGAACTGTCGGTGAAGTGATCGGGGTCGTCCGCGACACTGCGGTGTCGATCGGGCTTCAGGTTCTGAACGCAAAGACACTCGGCGGCGACCTGCCGAACAGCGAAGGGAGTACCTGGGCACGCGGCATTGCGGCCACCGCCTACCCGTGGGGCAGCTCATTGCAGGCGTACGCCCTCGACCGCAGCCGCGCGCGTCGTGTGGATGCGTGGGGAGGCAACCAGAAGCAGATGCCGGTGCCGCCAATTCCGGGCGAGACCGTCGCGGGCAGCAGTATCGCGCTCTTCGCATGCCGCGAGCCGGCAACGCTCGACCGGCTGGAGCAGATCGAACTTGCCGAGCAGCTGCCACACCCCACCATCAACGGCGTCTGGGTGAAGCGCTCTCCGATCTACGGCCGCTCGTACATGATTTCCTCGTTCGGCGAGAGCGAGGTTGACGAAATGCTCGGCTTTGCGAAGCGTGCAGGGCTCTTTTCACTCTATCACGAAGGGCCGTTCAAGAGCTGGGGCCATTTCATCCTCTCGGAGACGCAGTTCCCGAACGGACGGGCCGGGCTCAAGCGCGCGGTGGACAAGGCGCACGCGCTTGGCTTGCACCTTGGTGTGCATACGCTGACCAACTTCATCAACACCAACGATCCCTACGTCACACCGGTGCCGGACGCGCGACTGAGCATCACGGGTGCGTCCACGCTCGTTCGTTCCATTGACAGCCTGCAGGGCAGCATTGAGGTGGCGGCGCCGCAGTTCTTCGCTCAGTCGAAAGAGAATCACCTGCGAACGGTCCGCATCGACCGCGAGCTGCTGCAGTATGACAGCGTCACATCAGCGCCGCCGTATCGTTTGCTCGGTGTGCTGCGTGGTGCGTTCGGGACGACGGCGTCGCCGCACCGCGCCGGCGCGACCGTTGGCAAGCTGTTCGACCACAGCTACAAGGTCTTCTTCCCCAACTACGACATGCAGCGCGAGGTGGCGACGAACCTCGCCGACTTCCTCAATGAGACCGGCGTCGACCACATCGATTTCGATGGCCACGAAGGCGGCCTGGCCTCGGGACAGGGCGACTACGCCGTGGACGTGTTTGCCGAGGATGTGCTGCGCGGCGTGAACCACGATCTGATCAACGGGACCAGCATCAGCAAGACGTTCTACTGGCACATCGGCTCGTACTACAACTGGGGCGAACCCTGGTACGGCGGGTTCCGTGAGAGCATGCAGCAGTACCGCATCGACAACCAGGCGTTGTTCGAGCGCAACTTCATGCCGCACATGCTGGGCTGGTACCTGCTCACCGACAGCACCACGATGAGCGAGATGGAGTGGATGCTCGCCCGGGCCGCCGCGTACAATGCGGGCTTCGCGATGGTCGCGCGACCGGGCGCGTTGCGGGCCAATCCCCGCACACCGGCCCTCCTCGATGCGATCCGTGAATGGGAGCGTGCCCGTGCCA
>JANNVN010000302.1:0-11799 GCA_031414435.1 Gemmatimonadaceae bacterium | reverse complement strand
CGGCGTGTTTCAGGTCGAGAGTCGTGCGCAGATGAACACCTTGCCGCGTCTCAAGCCGCGCTGCTTCTACGATATCGTCGTCGAAGTGGCGCTCATCCGCCCCGGCCCGATTCAGGGGGCGATGGTGCATCCCTATCTGCGGCGTCGCGCCGGCACCGAGGAGGTCGTGTATCCGCACCCATCACTCGAGCCGATCCTCAAGCGCACGCTCGGCGTGCCACTCTTTCAGGAACAGGGGATGCAGGTGGCGATTGCCTGCGCCGGGTTCACTGCCGGCGAGGCCGACACGTTGCGCCGGGCCATGGGGCACAAGCGCAGTCATGAAAAGATGGAGGCGTTGCGGCAGAAGATGCTGGCCGGGATGCGCGCCAACGGCATTGATGATGACATCGCCAATCGCATCTTCGCACAGATCAACGCCTTTGCCGACTACGGTTTTCCGGAGAGCCATGCGGCCAGTTTTGCGCTGCTTGTCTACGCGTCGGCCTGGCTCCGGCACTATTACCATGCCGAGTTTCTGGCCGCGATGCTGAATGCGCAGCCGATGGGATTCTACGCGCCCGGGTCACTGATCGAGGATGGCAAGCGGCACGGTGTCGAGGTGCGTCCGGTGGATCTCACCTGTTCATCCTGGGACGCGGCACTCGAATCACGCGCACCACAGTCCAGTGCACCGGCCGTGCGACTGGGCGTGCGCAGCATTCGCGGACTTGGTGCCGCCGCACGAGGGAAGCTGGAGGCCGCGTTGACGGAAGGTGCATTCAGCGACGTGAACGATGTGGTGCGACGTACGCGGCTCGACCGTCGCGGGCTGCGGCGGCTCGCCGAATCGGGTGCGTTCGACGGCATGTTCGCCACTGAGCCCCTCGCCACGCGGCGGCGACGTGCGTTGTGGGAAGTGCTGGCCGCAGTGCGCGGTGATGCCGGTCCACTGGCACCATCGGTGCTGCTGCCCGACGCCGCATTGCCGCGCATGTCGATGGCCGAGCTGACCGAGGCTGACTATCGCGTCACCGGCGTGTCGCTGAACGGGCACCCGATGCGGCATCTGCGCCAGCTGCTGCAGCCGAACGGCATTCGCACCGCACGTGATGTGCAGACCAACGGCCGCGACACCGAGCAGGTGGCCGTGGCCGGGCTGGTGATCTGCCGGCAGCGGCCGGCCACGGCGAAAGGGTTTGTGTTTCTCTCGCTGGAGGATGAAACCGGGATTCTGAATGTCGTCGTCAACCCGCAGCGCTTCGAGCGGGATGCGCTCAAGATCAGTACATCACCGCTGCTGCTGGTAAGGGGCACGCTGCAGGTGGAGTCGAATGTGGTGACGGTGCGGGGGCGGATCTTCGTGCCGCTCGATGCGCAGCTGGGGGCAGAGCATGCGCGGAGTCATGATTTCAGGTGACTGTTCGACGATGAACACGAAACGTCAACACAGGACAGCAGAGATCGCCGCATCAGATCGCACACGCAACGGCAAGCGATGTTCCGTCCCGGGGCCGTTCCGTGCTCGCGCCGGGGTCGCTACCGACATAGCCGAGCGCCTGACGAATGTCTGCCAGGATCGGGGATCGCCACCACTCACGCGCACTGGGGTATGTTCCCTGATAGCGAAGTGCCGCAGACCACCGCATTGTTTGGTGCTTCGACACACCACGCACGGATACGACTGCACTGTTGCGCAGCGTTCACGCCACGGAGGCTACATGGCCAGAACACCAGGCAAGAAATCGCACGCGACACCGCACGCGGACGGAGGCACGAACCGCCCCGAAACTCCGTCCCTGGAAGGCCGGATACCATTACCCGAAGAGCTGACTGGTCGAGCCAGCGGCACCAGCGAAGATCTGGTCGCCCTCTTTGCGAACCAGTCCCGGGCGCATCTCACGGACGGCTTCAGAAGTGGGAGCGAGGATGAGGAAGGCACGGGTACCGACACCGACGGCGTGCGGGACGAGACCACGCCGATCGACGCCACGGATCCGTAGCGCGCGATGGCAGGCGCGAGCGCACACCGCGTCGCCTGGCCACGCCTGGCGCAGTCGGTGGATCAGCGGCAACGCGTTGACCGGATCGACGACGCCAGCGCGATGCATGACGAAACCTCACTTCCTCGAACCGAGTCGTACATGATCATTCAGCTGAATTCGGACAAGAACATCGACGGAAACGAAATCCTCGCGAAGAAGATCACCGCCGAGCTCGAGCGGTCGCTGTCGCGTTTCGCCGGACACATCACGCGCATCGAGGTGCACTTCCGCGATGACAATGGTGATCGTCGAGGTGCGAATGACAAACGGTGCCTGCTCGAGGCACGACTCGCTGGCGAGGAGCCGGTCGTAGTGACGAACACCGCCGATACGGTCAACGGGGCATTTGTCGGGGCGCGGGACAAGCTGATGCGCGTGCTCGAGAAACATGAGGCACGCCATCGCCCGCCCAAAGGGCGCGATCCGTTCGAGAACGTCGGTGGCCTCTGATGGTGCGCTCATGACCACCATCGCGCAGCATCAGTTCAGTGACCTCCTCGCCGATCGCGCAGGTCCGTGCATCTCGCTGTACCTCCCCACCGACCGACGCTTCCCGGACCGGAAGCAAAACGCGGTCCGCTTCCGGAATCTGCTTCGCGAGGCGGAGCAATCGCTGGCGTCACTGGGAACACCGCTCACCGACAACGAACGCACCGCGCTTCTTGAGCCGCTGCACACATTGGCAGCGAATGATCTCTTCTGGCATCACACGCAGGACGGCCTGGCAGTGGTGCGTGCGCCCGACTACTTCAAGGTGTTCAAACTCCAGCAGGCAGTGCCGGCCCGCGCCGTGGTGGCCGACAGCTTTCACATCAAGCCGCTGCTGCGCGTCCTGCAATCGGCGGAACGCTTCGAGGTCCTCGCCATCTCCCGCGAGCATGTCCGCCTCTTTCAGGGGACGCGCGACCGGCTCGATGAAATCGAACTCGATGCGTCCGTGCCACGCTCACTCACCGCAGCACTCGGCGACGAACTTACGGAGCCGTATTCAGCCACCCGAACGGTCACCGCGTCCAGTGCGATCGGCTCCGGAACCGCGGTCCATTCCGGCAGCGGTTCAAAAAGCGACGAAAGCGACAAGGATATCGTGCGCTACTTCCGTATCGTTGACCGAGCCATTCTTGACAGTCACGCGCGAACGTCTGCGGCACCGCTGGTGCTGGCGGCCCTGCCGGAGTACCACGCGGTCTTTCGCGAGACCAGCCACAATCCGCACCTGATGGAGCAGGCCGTCGCCGGAAACCCGGACGCACTCTCAATTGATGAACTCCGACACCGCGCCTGGGACATCGTTGCGCCCGGGGTCGAGAAGCACCTGATGATGGTGCTGGACGAGTTCCACGCCCGGCTACCGCGCCTGCTGGCCACCGACGACCTCGCAGCCGTGGCGGTCGCCCTGATCGGAGGCCGGGTGAAAACGTTGCTGGTGGACGCCAATCGGGTGGTACCGGGTGCGGTCGACCGTACCACCGGGCTGGTCACGCACCATCAACTGAACGATCCACACGGCACGGACATCCTTGACGATCTCGCCGAACTCGCCCTGCGCTTCGGCGGTGATGTCGTTGTCCTGCCACAGGATCGGATGCTAGGTCGCACCGGCGTGGCCGCGATTTACCGATTCTGAACCGCCCGCCGATACCAACGCGCGATGACGGGGACGGTGCATCACAGCCGTCCCCCGCACTGCTCTGCGCAGGCAGCGAGGGTTGTTGGCTCCTCGCCTGTCTGCGTACAGCGCCCTGAGTTTCGCCCGTGCACCAACCAAGGACCCCGATGCGAACCCGTCTGCTCGCAGCGCTGCTCGCCCTCGCCGCCTGCAAGCCACCCGTCGCGCTCCCGCCAAAGCCGATCCGTGACGAGCCCCTCCAGGACGAACTCTTCACCGCCGACCGCGCCTTCGCCGCCGCCGTCGCCGACAGTGGCGCCCCCGCCTGGAACGCCCGCCTCGCCCCCGACGTCGCCAAACCCGGCAACGGCGGCCTGATCCTGCTCCGCGGCGTCGACCCCGTCAGCGCCTTCGACAAGTCGATCTTCGCCGACCCCTCGCGGATGCTGATCTGGGAACCGACCGACGCCGTATCCTATAGTGATCGACGCACCGGTGTGACCGTCGGCCGGTCTGCGTGGGTACGCCGTCATGCCAGAGCCGACACGCTCTCCACGGGGCGCTACCTCACCCTCTGGCGCAAGCAGCCCGACGGACGCTGGAAGATCATCCTCGACACGGGGTGGTCAGACAAGTAGTGGGCTGGAAGTGAAGTTGGGAGCGCACCAAGCCTGACGGAGTGCCCGGGTGGCAAGGCGGATACCGCAGCAATAGCGGAGGTATTGCGAGGATGTCCCGAATACCCTTCAGCGCCGATAGGCGCTTGAAGAACGCCGCCAGTCGGGAGGCTCCGACAGGCGACTGCCTCCCGAACTTCGCTTCCAGTCCACTGGCAACCGGCCCCATCTTTCACGCAATGCTCCGCGACCTTCTGCCCCCAGCCCTGCGCGACCGGTACGACGCGTCTCGCTCGGCCAAGCATGTCATCGACGGCGTCTCGGTCTGGTTCCTCAACGAGCGCGATGACATCAACGACACGCAGCTCGTCGCCAATTTCACCGAAGCACTGGCGCTGATCGGCAAGTACATGCCACGCCACCTCCGCCGCCTGCGCACCGATGTCAGCCACATCTGGGTCAAGCGCTGGCCGAACCGGGGCGTGTTCTTCCACGACACGCGCATCATGGTGATCGACACCACCTTCGTGGTGAACCCGACCTTCACCCGCGCGCAGGTGGCCGCGACGATCCTGCACGAAGGCATGCACGCCCGCGTCACCGCGATGCGCGTCAACCGTCGCTACACCAACATCGCCGACGAAGAACGGATGTGTCGCCGCGCCGAGATCACCTTCGGGGAGCTGGCACCGGGCGGTGCGCCGGTCGTGGCCCGCGCGCTCGAAATCCTTGGGCTCAGCGACGCCGAAGTGGCACCGGGCATCGACCTCGCTGTCGCCGACGCCAAGCTGCGCGCACTGCGGAAGACGGAAGGGGGTTCAGGGACGCGCGCAGGGTGAGTACCGTTGGCGATGCCACGCGTCGCCTTCCTCACGCTCGAAAACGCCGCCGATTTCGTCATCGACGACTCACTCGCCATCGATGAATTGATCCGTCGCGGCTGGGACGCCGTCGAAGTCCCATGGTCGCAACCCGGCGTCGACTGGCGCAGCTTCGACCTGGTGCTCATCCGCACCACCTGGGATTACATGGAGCGCGTGGCCGAGTTTCGGGATGTGCTGGCACGGATCGACGCCAGCGGCACGCGCCTCGAGAACACCCTCGACATCGTCGAGTGGAACATCGACAAGCAGTACCTGCGCACCCTCGAACGACGTGGCGTGACGATCGTCCCAAGTGTCTGGGGACACGGTGGCGACGCCCGGGCCTACGCCGCACTGTTCGTCACACTGCAGGACACGGAGATCGTCATCAAGCCGACGATCAGCGGCGGCGCGATGGACACCTTCCGGCTCCACGCACCACTCAACGACGTCACGCTGCAGCATCTCGTCGATACCTTCGCCGATCGCGACTGGTTTGCGCAGCCGTTTCTCCGTACCGTGGTCACCGAAGGAGAGTACTCCCTCTTCTACTTCGCAGGCACACTGAGCCACGCCATCCAGAAAGTGCCCAAGGCTGGCGACTTCCGCGTCCAGGAAGAACATGGCGGCGAGATCTCCGCCATTCCGGTCACACCCGAACTCCGCCGGATGGCCGACAGCGTCATGGCCACACTCGATCCGCTGCCGTTCCAGGCGCGCATCGATCTCGTGCGCCTCGACAACGGACAGCTGGCCGTGATGGAAGTGGAGCTGATCGAACCGTCGCTCTACTTCCGGATGGACCAGCGCGCACCAGCCAACTTCGCGGACGCGCTCGAGCGACTGCTGACGTTGCCAGCGACGACGACCGGTCGCTGACCTCGGCCCGGGCGAACGACACGACGGTAGCCTCATCGCGCGTCACAGCCGCAGCCTTGTCAGGGCTCGCCCAGCGACTCCTCGAACAACGGCGCAAGTTCGAGCACCAGCGGCGCCGTTGCACCCGTCGGCAACCAGCTGATCGTCCCGGTCTCAATCTCCGGCCGCTCCGCATCCGGCGTCCACCGCTCCACCAGCCGCGCGTCGAGATCGACGATCCAGTATTCCACCCCATATCGCTGATACCGACCACGCTTCACCACACGGTCGTACCGCGCCGTACTCGGCGAGAGCACTTCGACGAACAACACCGGATGGCCAATCTCCGACACTGTCCGTGGTCGCCGGCCATCGACCAGCGGCAACACGTACACATCCGGCTGCACCAGCGTGAACGCATCGAGTTCGAGGTCACCGGGGGCCATGAAGCCGGCACCAAGCTGCTGGCTCCGCACGTATTCCTCGATCGCCCGCCAGAGGAAGCCGACCATGGACTGATGCGTCAACCGCGGACTCGGGCTCACCAGCAGCTCGCCATCCACGCACTCGAACCGCTTCCCGGGCTCGTCCGGAAGCGCACGTACATCATCCGCCGACCAGCGGCGCGGGGCAACTGCAGGCATGGCCATAGTCTGCTCGGCAAAACGATGATCTCGCAAGGGCACATGGCACACGATGGCACGGCAGTCCGAAAAGCCCATCACCGAATTCACGCAATGCGAGTCACAACCGCGCAGCGCCCGAAACGAACCCACCCGGAGCGCCGGCCGAGTGGGCCCTCATGCGGCGGCGGATGAACACTGCGATGACACGGCCGCCCCGAGTCCAACGCCGGCCAGCGAGCGCTGCCACGCCCCGCCGCGTAAAATGAAGTAGCCCTCCGCCCCCCCAGCACACTCCGTCATGCCGCTTCGTCGCCTCGCCCTCCGCGCCGCACTCCTCAGCGCCACGCTCCTCCCGACGCTGCACGCACAGCCTGCCCCGGGCGGCATCGATCCGCGCGCCACACAGGCCCTGCGGTTCCGGAACATCGGCCCGTTCCGCGGCGGACGAGCCACCACAGTGGCGGGCGTCCCGCAGCGCAACCACGAGTTCTACTTCGGCGCCACCGGCGGCGGCGTCTGGAAAACCACAGACGCGGGCCAGAACTGGAACAACGTCAGCGACGGCTACTTCTCGACCGCCTCGATCGGCGCTATTCGCGTCGCCCCCTCCAACCCTGACATCGTCTGGGTCGGCACCGGCTCCGACGGTATCCGCTCCAACGTCATCGTCGGACGCGGCATCTACCGCTCGGATGATGCCGGCAAGTCGTGGAAGTTCCTCGGGCTGCGCAACGTGGGCCAGATCGCCGGTATCGTCATCCACCCGACCAACCCCGACATCGCACTGGTCGCCGCGCAGGGGCTGCCCTTCAGCAACTCGGCCGACCGCGGTGTCTACCGCACCACTGACGGCGGCACGTCGTGGCAGAAGGTGCTCTTCGTCAACGACTCCACGGGCATCACTGACATCAGCATGAAGCCCGATGATCCGAACACGCTGTATGCCGCTGCGTGGCACGGCATACGACGCCCGTGGGCGATCATCTCCGGCAGCAGGGATGACGGCGGCATTTACCGCTCCACCGATGGCGGCAGCACCTGGACGAAACTCGGCGGCGGCCTTCCCACCGGCATCATCGGCAAGTCCAATCTCGCCGTCTCGGCCGCAGCGCCGCGACGTGTCTATGTGCTGATGGAAGCCGAGAAGCCAAAGGCAGGCCTCTACCGCTCCGATGATTCGGGCGAGAGCTGGACGCAGGTCTCCACCATGAACGCCCTGCTGCTGCGACCGTTCTACTACACCAACGTCGACGCCGATCCCACCAACGCCGACAATGTCTGGGTACAGAACGAAACGATGTGGAAGAGCACTGACGGCGGCAGGAACTTCGCCGCGCTCAACACACCGCATGGCGACAATCACGACATCTGGTTCAACCCCACCGATCCGAACATCCTGATTCAGTCCAACGACGGCGGCGCCAACGTCAGCATCGATGGTGGACGCACCTGGACGACACAGTACAATCAGGCCACGTCCGAGCTCTATCAGGTCTTCGTCGACAACAACTACCCGTATCGCCTCTACGGTGCGCAGCAGGACAACAGCACGGTGATCGTGCCATCCTTGCCGCTGTTCACGAACCGCCCTGATCAACCAGCGCAATACTGGATGCAGGGCCCCGGCTGCGAAACCGGACCGATCGTCCCGAGCCCGTGGAACACCAACGTCGTCTACGGCTCCTGCAAAGGCCAGTTCTCTCGGCTGCACATGATCACCGGCCAGGAACAGAACTCCTGGGTTGGCGCACAGTCACTCTACGGCAATGACCCCAAGGACCTGATCTATCGATTCCAGCGCGTGTCACCGCTCGACGTGTCGCCGCACGCGCGAGGCACGATCTACTACGCCTCGCAGTTCCTGCACCGCTCACGCGACGATGGCATCACGTGGGAACGCCTGTCACCCGATCTCACCGCCAACACGCCAGCCACACAGGGAATCAGCGGCGGTCCGATCACCCGCGACGTCACCGGCGAGGAGTTCTACTCCACCCTCTATGCCATCAAGGAATCCCCCATCGAACCGGGGGTGATCTGGACTGGTGCGAACGACGGCCCGATTCACGTCACACGCAACAACGGCTCGTCGTGGAGCAAGGTCACACCACCCGACCTGCCACCAGGTGGCCGAGTCCAGAGCATCGACGTCTCGCGCCATCGCAAAGGCACCGCCTACGTCGCGGTGTATCGCTACCTGCTCGGCGACTTCAAGCCCTACGCCTATCGCACCACCGACTACGGTCGCACTTGGACGCGCCTCACCACCGGCGCCAACGGCGTGCCTGATGACACACCAACCCGTGTGATTCGCGAAGATCCGGAACGTCAGGGATTGCTCTACCTCGGCACCGAGTTCGGCCTGTATCTCAGCGCCAACGACGGCGCATCGTGGCAATCGATGCAGCGCAACCTGCCCATCACGCCGATCACCGACATCAAGGTGCATCGCCGTGATCTGGTGTTGTCGACGATGGGACGCAGCTTCTGGATTCTCGACGATCTCACGCCGCTGCTGCAGTTCACCGATGCGACACCTGCGCGACGGGCACTTCTCCACGCGCCTCGCGCGGCGATCCGCTGGCGCCATCAGGGGTCACCGGCATCCAGCAGCACCCCCGAGTATCCATCGGCCGGGGCGACCATCGACTACTGGCTTGGTTCCAAGCCGAATGCCGCGCCGGTACTCGAAATCCGCTCGGCGACGGGCGCGCTGCTCCGCACCTTCACCACCGCCGGCGCGTCACAGCGCACCGCCACCGAACAGGCAATGCGCGCCCCGCGTGGCCGCACCGTCGCTGGCACCGCGATCAGCGATGCCGTCGGCGAGAACCGCTTTACCTGGGACCTGATGCACGCCGCATCACCGGGGGGTCGCGGACCGATGGTGGCCCCGGGCCGCTACACTGTCCGACTGATCGTCGACGGCGACACGTTGCGGCAGCCGCTCGTCGTCCAGGCCGATCCACGCGTGCGTGTCGACGGCATCACCGACGCGATGCTGGTCGCACAGGAGAAGCACGAGCTGGCGGTCCGCAGCGCGATCGCCGACGCACGACAGGCACTTACTCGCTCCCGCGATGTTCGCACGCAGATGCAATCGCGTGGTGCCCCAATGGTCCGCGAAGCGGATGACATCGTCCGTACGCTCGAAACACCCGAGGGCCGCTACACCCGCCCGATGCTCGTCTCGCAGCTCGAGTACCTCTACAACATGACCCTCGGCGCCGACCAGCCCATACCGAAGGACGCTGCCGCACGGCTGGTGACCCTCAAGCGCGAATTGGCCGAAGCCGTCCGGCATCTCGATGCCCTCGCCAGAATGACCACCACGCCAGCGCTCATCCCCTGACGATTTCATCACACGTCTTTCCCTTGCGTCCTGGCGCCTTTGCCCCTTTGCGTTAATCAGTTAGCGGCATTGCGTACGACACCTGAACTGCGTAACGCAAAAGTTTCGGTGACTGTGCACTCATCTCGCATGAGATGAGTGCACTGTCACCGAAACTGAAAAGAAGAAGCCGGCGATCACGATGGACGTGACCGCCGGCTCTTTGTTGCCATGCCCTGACTACTGATACTGAATGTAGAACGGCTTTGGATACAGCCGCAGCACTTCACCCGGAACCATGATCTTCGAGCGCCCACGTACATCGTTCTTGTAGAACAGCTTGAATCCGGTGAACTGCACCGGCTCGTCGCGAATGTACGACCGATAGCTCGAAATCTTGACCGGCGGCGTGCCCCACCCATCCATGTGCATCACGACCTGCACATTCGGATCGAAGCGGATGTTGCGATAATTCGTCACCATCGGCCGCGTGTAGCGGTGTACGACCAGCACCTTCGGCGGCAGGTTCTTGCGCTTCACCAGATCAGCCAGCTGATCCTGCACCCAGTTGATGTCACGCGCGTCGTACGTTCCCACGCGACGCCCTGGGTTCGAGCCATCCTTCATCGAGAACTCCGGATCGATGCCGAGGTGCACGTTCGGGCGCTCGAGCCACTTCATCACCACTGGCAGCTCCTGCTGAATCGTGCTCTTCGCCACCTGAATGTCGAGGAACACGATCGCGTTTCGTGTATCGGCCCAGCGGAGCACCTTCGCAATCAGCGAGTCGCCCATCCGGGCGCGCCATTTGCCGTCCGAACCCGCCGACCCCTGCGCTACGGTGACGATCAGGTGCAGCGCCGGCAGCACCGGCGTCGCCGGATCGGCGGCCCGCCACGCCGCCACCTCGCCATCCAGCCGCGCCAGCATCGGCTCCGGGTCGAGCTGGCCCAGGATCCCCATCCTTCGCGACAGAGGATTGCCGTAGAACGCTATGATGCGATGCCCGGGAAGCAGAGCGCCGGCAGCGTACGCGGGTGTGCGTACGGGCCAGTGCGTATCGTTGACCGAGTCGCGGTCGAGCGACGCAATTGCGGAACTGTCAGGCCCGGTCCGGCCGCGGACGACCGGCGGCCGTGTGCGCCGCTTCGGCGTCGTATCCTGCGCAGAACGCGCCACCGGCGCCTCTGGCGGCGAGGTCCGCTGGGCCTCGAGAACGCCAGACGCTGAGACACATCCGAGAACCAACGCGCATCGGCGCACGCCAGTGGTGCTGAAGGAAAGCAATCGAGAAATCACGGAGGTCCGTCGAAATGAGGTGGTACAACCAAGTCGCAAGCCTAACGCACTTCCGTTTCCCCCTCCAGCGTGCTGCCGACTGCGTGGCATGCTCACACTACAGCGCGCGCAGCGTCTCCAGCCACAGTGCGCGCAGCCCAGATGCGCCGGCCGCACTCGGCTCGTGTGGGTTGCGGCGCCAGAACCATCGGTCGGACTCAGGCGCAGTGAGCCCGTTCCCCATGAAGGACGCGTGGGCGTCGGCGACGACCGTGCCACTGAGCATCGCCGCGCGTTGCCGCAACCGCGCATTGAACTGCAGCAGCGCCGCTGGAGGAATCGCGTCGCCATAACGCGCCTCGGGAAACACCCCCAGCCCGTCGGTCGGATCGGGCAGCGTGTTGAGGATCAGCGTCAGGTCCGGACACTTGGCGTGCAGCGACTCGGCCAGCGCGAGCACGCCGGTGACTGCGTCACGCACGATGGCATCCATCCGCGCCGCAGCGGGGCGTGTCGCCACCGCACTCAACAGATCGATCGCCCCCGCCGTCAGCGTGATCAGCATCGGCAGGTCGCTCGCTTCCAGCTCCAGC
>JANNVN010000301.1:0-4138 GCA_031414435.1 Gemmatimonadaceae bacterium | reverse complement strand
GGTGCCGTCGACGTACTTGCTGGTCGGCTTGGCCGGAGTGGATTTTGACGAACATCAGCGTTTCACGATCAAGTGGGCGATTCTGACAGCGCTGGTTCTTCTTGCGACCGGGTTGCTGACGACGGTGATTCCATTCATTGGTCATCTCACTCCAACCGTTGTTCCGCAATGATCGCCACGTTTCGCTCCCGGGCCACTCTCCTCGCATCTGTCGCAGTCATTGCCGCGACTGCGACGACGCCTCTGCACGCGCAGCAATCCGGTGCGCCGTACGACGTGGTGCGGAGCGAACACGATCTCATGATTCCCATGCGCGACGGTCTGCGGATGGCGACCGATGTCTATCACCCTGCGCGCAACGGCGTGCCGGTCGACGGCCGCTTCCCGGTGCTGCTGAATCGGACGCCATACGGCAAAGGTTCGCTCGCCAGTCAGGCTGAGATGTTTGCGAAGAACGGCTACGTGGTTGCGGTGCAGGATCTGCGCGGGCGATATGCCTCACAGGGAAAATTCCTCAAGGTGCAGCCGGCGGATGCCACCGACGGATACGACACGATTGAGTGGCTCGCGAAACAGTCGTGGTCCAACGGCAAGGTGGGCATGTGGGGGCAGTCGTTTGCCGCACATGCGCAGGCCGGTGCAGCGCAGCTCAATCCGCCATCGCTGAGCACTCTCGTGATCAACATGGGCGGCATGTCGAACGCATGGGATCATGGTGTACGGTACCGTGGCACCTACGAAATGGGTCGTCAGCTCACCTGGGCGTGGAGTCAGCTGCTGGCCGATGCCCGGACACCGGATGTGAAGGCGCTGCTGACGAAGGAGAAGGTTGAAGACTGGTTTGCGCTGCAGCCGATGCGGCGTGGGCTCAACCCGCTATCGGTGGCACCGGAGTACGAAGCGTGGTATCTCGACTTCTTCGAGCACGCTGACTACGACGCGTTCTGGAAGGATCCGATGGTGAACTGGGAAGAGCATTACGCCCAGACGTCGAACATCCCGATGATTCACATCGGCGGGTGGTACGACATCTTCCTCGCCGGCACGTTCACGAACTTCGTCGGCCTGAGCAAACTCAAGTCAGCGCCGCAGCGGATCCTGGTAGGTCCCTGGACCCACAGCGGCAATATCCGGCCGTACGCCGGTGATGTGTCGTTCGGCACCGAGGCGGCAATTGCCGACTTCTACGGTGCGTTTCATCTGCGCTGGTTCGATCACTTCCTGAAGGGTGCGTCGACTGGCGTTGAACGCGACGCGCCCGTGCGCCTGTTCGTGATGGGCACGGGCGATGGCCACAAGGATGCCGACGGTCGGCTGTTTCATGGCGGGTATTGGCGCGATGCCGCGGCGTGGCCGATCGCCGGAACACGAAGTGTGCCGTACTACTTCCACGCTGACGGGTCGCTGAGCACTGCGCGGCCGCGGAAGCCGAGCGCGTCCACCACCTACACTTTCGATCCACGCCATCCCGTACCGACGATTGGCGGCGGGGCCTCGGCCCGCCTCAAGGATGGCGCCTATAACCAGCGCGAGGATCCGCGCTTCCCGCCGTCGGCCGCGCCGTTTATGCCGCTGCGATCACGTGCCGATGTCATCGTGTTCCAGACTGAGCCTCTCACCGAAGACATGACCGTCATCGGACCGATCAGGGTGGTGCTGCATGCGTCGTCCAATCGCACCGATACCGATTTCACGGCCAAGCTGATTGATGTCTACCCGTCCAGCGAGGCCTGGCCGGGCGGGTTCGACATGAACCTCACCGACGCCATCGTGCGCGGCCGGTATCGCGCCACTCGTGATCATGCGGTGATGCTGACGCCGGGCCGAGTGTATCCGTTCACGATCGAGCCGTTTCCGACGGCGAACGTGTTCAAGAAGGGGCATCGGCTCCGCGTGGACGTCTCGAGCAGCAACTTCCCGCGGTTTGACGTCAATCCGAATACGGGGGAGCCGCTGGGGCGGAATCGGCGTATGGTGACGGCGGAGAATGCGGTGCATCACAGTGCGGTGTATCCGTCGCACATCGTGCTGCCGATTGCGCCGGCGCGGCAGTAGACTGAGGGACAATGGAGCGAGACCCCTTTCAGATTGTGCGCCACCCGATCACCCGGGCGGACCTTGCCACGATTGCCGCGGCGCAATTCGGCGACATGGTCAAGGCCGTCGTTGACGTTGCACGAGGTGTGATGGTGATCGGTGCGGAGCTGCATTCTGACGAAGAAGCGGCACTGCTCGACGACGGCTCCCGGCAGGCCGACGTGTGGGGCATCAACCGCTACCCAGACGAAGCTGACGACGGATTCATCGAGTTTGATTCGATGATCAACATCCGTCCGGCACAGGGAAATCGTTCGCGAGGCGTGATCGACGAGAGCCTTCGGGATAGCATTCGTCGCGTCGTGGCGACGCTGGTGTCCGACGCATGAGCGCTTCGTTAGGGCACACTGCTGCTGGCCTTGAGTGGAGTCGGTTTTCTCTCGTCGAGCAGCTTGCCAACGTCGGCAGTGAGGTTGAGCGTACGATCGCCGCGCACGATGCCGGTAACACAACGCGTTTCGAGAACGCCATTGGTCGAGCGCTTTCGCTCTTTGATCTCGCAGCGGCAGATCCGCGCTGGGCGGGGCATCGGCGACGGGAGATCCTTCGTGCGCGGGAAAACTTCTGCGAACTGTTTTTCGACGCCAACGCTCCGCTGGATTCCGCGGACGGCCTGCGCCGATACTTTCTCGCATTTGGCGTGGCGGCGCGGGGCGCGTCCTTGCGTTGACTCGCCTGCGCAGCCGGCGCACACCGGGCCTCAAAACCGTAACGACAAACAGCTCAACCCCCCATCCATCTTCCGGTACTCGCTCATGTCGAGCACCTCGAGCACGTACCCAAGCCCGCGCAGCCGCGCATCGAGCCCCGGCTGACCCGCAGACGTGAAGACCACGTCGTTCACCCTTATACAGTTCGCGCCGTACTCCTCGCCGCCCGGCACCCGCACGATATCGAAGCCGGCAAACGCTGGATGATCGGCCAGATCGTTGATCAGCACCAGCCGTCGCGGATCAATCGCCGCAATGCCGCTTTTCAGATGCAGAATGCTGTCGAGGCCACGGATGTCGACTGTCGACGCCGTGTAGCCAAACTGCGCCAGCCACGTCGTCAACTGCGCGGCGCCGGCTTCGTTCGTGCGGTGCGAGATACCGATGAAGACGTGACTCCCCGCCTCACACACATCGCCCGCGTCGAGCGTCCCTGGCTCGGCAATCTGCATCAATGCTGGAAAGCTCGGTCGCAACGCCGCGGCAATCGCCTCAACCTCGCCCGCGCGACTGACCGCCCCGGGTCGGGTGAGAATGGCGCCGAGACCGGGCAGGATCAGTGCCGTGTCCTCGACGAACGTCGAATCAGGGTACCGCGCATCGGCCTGCAGCACATGTACCTCGCACCCATGTCGTTCGAGCGCCTCGCAATACGCGCGGTGTTGCGCCAGCGCGAGATCGATGTCGGGGCGACCGAGATCGACAGTCGTCAGCCCATCGGCAAAGTTTCGGGCAGGCAGGCGGACGATGGCGCGGGTGAATCGGGAGAACATGGCGAGCGGAGTGACGGATGATGCCGGATCGGTGAGCGAAGCCCTTCCGGATTCAATCGGGCCGCCCGGCCGCTCGCAATCCCTCATCCCCTCGTCGTGACCGCGCGATACGTTACTGGTCGACGCCCGACCCATTGCCTGCCTTCCAGACCACCCAATGGCCGACTCCCTTGCACGTACGCTCAGCACCCGCGACCTGACGTTGCTGGTCGTGGGGAGTGTGATCGGCAGCGGCATCTTCCTCGTGCCGTCATCCGTGCTCGCGCAGAGCGGCGAGTCGGTGCCGATCGCGATGGCCGTGTGGGTCGTCGGCGGCGTGCTCTCACTGCTCGGCGCCCTCAGCTACGCGGAGCTCGGAGCAATGGAAGGCACGGGCAGCGGCGGCGGGCTCTATGCTTTCATCCGCGACGGCTTCGGTGCCTTCCCGGCCTTCCTCTATGGCTGGACGCTCTTCTTCGTGATCGGTGCCGGCACCATTGCGACGCTCGCGGTGGCCGCGGCAAACTACATGACGCAGTTCATGCCGATGTCGTCCATGCAGAAGAGTGTCGTCGCGGC
>JANNVN010000300.1:0-5252 GCA_031414435.1 Gemmatimonadaceae bacterium | reverse complement strand
CCCGAAGTCCACGCAGGCCCTCGGGTCGATCGTTGAAGGCCGCGTCACGCAGGTGCGCGTGCAATCCGGCGATCGCGTGCGTCGGGGGCAGGTGCTGGTCACCATTCACAGTCACGAACTGACATCGGCGCACAACGCGCTGCAGCAGGCGCTGGCCGGTCGCGCGGAGGCAGACAATGCCGCGCAACTGGCGACCACCGCGTCCGCGCGCGCGGAACGCCTCTACGCAGCGCAGGCCGGCTCGCTGGCCGAGCTGGAACGGGCCCGCGCGGCGCGCACGGCGGCGGAAGCCGGGCAGCGACGTGCCACCGCCGAGTACGACCGTGCGGCAGAGATGGTGTCGCATCTGCGCCCGCCCGGCGCCGTTCAGACGGGGGTTGATCCCGAAGATGTTCTCGTGCGCGCGCCGTTCGACGGCGTGGTGGTGGCGCGCCACGCGGAGCCTGGCAGCGTGGTGACGCCTGGAGCCTCGCTGGTGACCGTCAGCCGCACCGGAGAGTTGCTGCTCGCGCTGCACGTGCCCGAGGCGGCACTGGGCGCTGCACGACTCGGCTCCGACGTGCAGTTCGCGGTGCCCGCGTACCCTGGGCGTGTTTTCCAGGCGCGTGTGACGCGCGTGTCGCCGGCGCTCGATTCCCTCTCACGCACAGCCGAAGTGTTCGCCGCCGTCGACAATCGGAGCGGCGAACTGCGCGGCGAAATGACTGCGGCCGCTGAGGTCTTCGGCGTGTCGCGTGACAGTGTGACAACGGTGCCGATCAGCGCCATTCAGGATTTTGAAGGCGACACGATCGTCGTCACTGGTGTGCAGCGCGCTGGAGGGATGCTGCTGGAAGCCTTGCGCGTGCGGGTTGGGCGGCGAGCGGCTGGCCTCGCCGAGGTCAGGAGCGGGCTTTCCGCCGGCACGCCGGTGGTGGCAGGCGCGGCCGCGGTGGCACGCGCGGAAATCCTGCGGCAACGCGATGCGCGAGCCGCCGCGGATGAAGGCAGTCCGCAGTGAAGCGCCTGATCGAGTTCGCGCTCCGGCAGCGCGGCGCGGTGACACTGGCGGTCGGCGTGCTGCTGCTGGCCGGGTTGTTCTCGCTCTCGCGCCTTCCCTTCGACGCGTTCCCCGACCTGACCGGCATCCGCGTGGACGTCGCGACCACCGCGCCTGGCCTGGCCCCTGAGGAAGTTGAGCAGCTGGTGACGTATCCTCTCGAGTCCGCGCTCATGGGATTGCCCGGCGTCACGGGCGTGCGATCGGTCTCGAAGTCCGCGCTGTCCCTGATCACCGTGCCATTTCCCGACGGCACGGACGTCTACTTCGCGCGGACACTGGTGCAGCAGCGGCTGGCAGAAGCGAAAGGAGCGCTGCCCCCTGGCGTTGAGCCGCAGATGGGGCCTGTCTCAACACCGCTGGGTGAGCTGTATCAGTACACCGTCTCGAGCGACTCGATGTCGCTGGCCGAACTGAAGGCGTTGCATGACTACACCATCCGCCCTCGTCTGCGCACACTCGCCGGTGTGGCCGATGTGAACACATGGGGCGGAGAGATCGAGCAGGTACAGGTGGTGGTGGATCCCGCCAGGCTGGCGGCGCGCAATCTGACTCTCGCCGATGTGCATCGGGCGCTGGCTGCCAACAATCTTTCGTTCGGTGGCGCGTATCTCGAGAATGGTGGGACGCGATACACGGTGCGTGGGGTCGGGCGCTTTACGACGCCAACCGAGATCGCACTGGTGGCAATCGCGTCGCCGGGCGGCGTTCCGGTGAAGGTCGGCGACGTGGCGGTGATCGAGCAGGGCGGCATGCCACGCTACGGTGCGGTGACTGAGAACGGCACGCGCGAAGTGGTGGCGGGGATGGTGCTCAAACTGCAGGGGCAGGATTCGCGACAGCTGATCGAGGCGGTGCAACGGCGACTGAATGAGATCCGGGCCGCGTTGCCGAAGCACGTCCGCATCACGCCATTCTACGACCAGACGGAGCTCGTCGGCCGGACCACGCGCACCATCACCAAGAACCTGGTCGAAGGCGGGCTGCTGGTGGTCCTGGTGCTGTTCGTGTTCCTGCGCAACGTCCGTGCCTCGCTGATTGTCGCCTCGGTGATCCCGCTCTCCATGCTGGTGGCCTTTGGTGGTATGTACGTCTTTGGCTATTCCGCGAACCTGATGTCGTTGGGTGCACTCGATTTCGGCCTGATCGTGGATGGCGCGATCGTCATGGTCGAGAACTTCGTGCATCGACTCGAGAAAGCGGAGCACGAAGGCGTCAGCACCGCGACGTATGCTGAGCGATTCACACTGTTTCGTGAGGCGTCCATCGAAGTGGGTCGCCCGATCCTGTCCGGCATTGCGATCATCGTGGCCGTCTACATCCCGATCTTTGCACTCGAGGGGATGGAGGGACGCATGTTCAAGCCGATGGCGTTCACGGAGGTCTGTGCGGTGCTTGGCTCGCTGTTGCTGGCGCTCGTGTTCGTTCCTGCCGCGTCACTGACACTGCTCAGGCATGTTGCATCGGCGCCCAGGCCGCTCGAGGTGCACCTTCGGGAGCGGTACCGGCGTGCACTCGAATGGACGTTCGGTCGGGGCACACCGATTGTTGTCACTGCGGCGCTGATGGTGGTCGCGGCCGTGTACTCGCTCGGCCGCATCGGCAGCGAGTTCATGCCGAAGCTCGATGAAGGGGCGATCCTGATCAACACGCGTCGCACGCCAAGCGTCTCACTGGCTGATGCAAACAAGCTGTCACTGTTGGCGGAGCAGGTGGTGAAGAAGTTTCCGGAAGTGCTGACCGTTGTCACCAAGATCGGGCGTCCCGACCTCGCGACCGAAGCGATGGGGCTGTTCGAAGGCGACCTGTACGTCATTCTCAAGCCGCGTGACGAGTGGACGACCGCCGGCGACGCAGAGGGATTGGTGGCCGCATTCGATTCAGCGCTGAAGGTTGTGCCGGGGCTCTGGGTGTCGTTCACGCAACCGCTGGCGATGCGACTCGACGAAGCCGAAAGCGGGATTCGCACCGATCTGGGTGTCAAGGTTGTTGGTCCGGATCTCGAGCAGAACGGCCAGGTCGCGGCACGCATCCGACAGGTTCTGGCCTCGACACCAGGCAGCGCCGATGTGGCCGTCGAAGTGAGCGAAGGCACCGGCCAGGTGCGCATCACCGCACGACGCGAGGCCCTCGCGCAGTTCGGTCTGTCGGTGGCCGATGTGCGAGACGCCGTGAACCTCGCCCTCGGCGCAGAAACGGCAACGGAAATGGTGAAAGGTCCGCGTCGGGTTGGTGTCGCCGTCCGGTACCCGGAAGCGCAACGCAACGATTTGATCGCGCTGTCACGACTGACGGTCCGGTCACCCTTCGGTGCACTCGTGCCGTTGTCCTCGGTTGCCGACGTTGCACCTGGGACGGGCCCGGAGCTCATCGGCCATGAGGATGCGCAGCGGAGAACGCTCGTGCTGTCAAACGTCCGCGGGCGCGACCTGGGCGGGTTCGTCGCCGAGGTGCAGGCGCGGGTGGCGAAGGAGGTCTCGCTGCCTGGTGCCACCTTTCTCGAATGGGGCGGACAGTTCGAGAATCAGCAGCGAGCCATGAAGCGACTCGAACTGGTGGTGCCACTGGCGCTGCTGCTGATCGTCGGACTGCTCTACTTCTCGTTCCGCGACGCGTGGCACACTGCGCTGATTCTCACCAACGTGCCATTCGCGCTGGTCGGTGGCGTGGCCGCGCTCTGGCTGCGGGGATTGAATCTGAGTCTCTCGGCAAGCGTTGGCTTCATTGCGCTGTTCGGCATCGCCGTCCTCAATGGAGTCGTGCTCATCTCGGCCATCAATGCCCTTCGCGCGTCAGGGAGCTCGGTTGAGGATGCGGTGCGTCAGGGCTCGGCTGATCGGCTGCGACCGGTCGTCATGACGGCGCTGGTGGCAAGCCTCGGCTTTGTGCCGATGGCGCTCTCGACGTCCCCAGGCAGTGAGGTACAGCGACCGCTGGCCAGCGTGGTGATCGGTGGACTGGTCACCTCCACCGCACTGACGTTGTTCGTGTTGCCGATGCTGTACCGCGCACTCGGGTTGTGGCGGGAGCGTCGTGGGCGCGTGCCGCACGTTGCGGTAGCCGTGTCAGCGATTCCGACCTGAAGGATCGCCAGCCGATCCTCTTGCTGGAACTGCCTGGTTGTGGTGCAGCAGCAGTTCCGTCTCGACGCATCGCCAGCCGACGCCTTGCTGGAACTGCCTGATTGTGCAGCAGCAGCAGTTCTGTCTCGACGCATCGCTAGCCGATCCCCTGCCGGAACCGCCTCGTTATGGTGCCGGCGGTGGCGCCGCAGCGGGAACCACCCGGTCCTTGACGGCGGCCCAGGTCGGGCACTGTGGCGTGGGCCCCCGTTGCGGCACTGACTCGGCGCGGCTGAGGGTATCGGAGGCCGCCATCACTTCGGTATCAAAGATCAGCTCGGCACGTTCCGGGATCACCGGCGGGCGGCCGGCTTCACCGTAGGCCAGCGGGAAGGGAATGAAGAGGCGCCGCTGGCCGCCGACCCGCATGCCCTCGAGGCCGAGGTCCCAGCCGGCGATCACGCGGCGGAGGCCGAGGGGAAAGCCGATCGGGGTGCGTGGCGTGCCGTTCGGCATTGTGTCGCGGGAGGAGTCGAATTTCGTGCCGTTGCGAAGCCAGCCGGTGTAGTGCACAAAGACGCACTGTTTCGCGTTGAGCACCGGTCCTGTGCCGACGAGCCCATCGATGTAGCGGAGCGCCACCGCGATCTGCTCAGGGCCGGCCATTGGCGGGATGGATGGCGGGAGCCCCGGTCCACTCGGAGCGATCGGAACGATCGGCTGAGTTCGACAGGCGACGAGGCCGCAGAGGGCGAGAAGGCTCAGGCGAATGTGCATCGGGGCCAACGTAGGCCGTTCCAGTCCCATCGTCTACGGGTGCACCACCACTGCAAGCGTTCCGATCGGTGCAGCAGGTCACAGTCGCGTGTCGCGGCTGCGCACCGAATCGAGACGATGAGGCCGCCTCACGCGTCAGTGTTGCGACCTGCTTCAGCTGCCGGGTCGTTCGGGACCGGGTAAGTTGTGTTTCCTCTCAGACATCCGATGACGACGCCGATATTGGTGGACGCTCCGCGCCCCGGTGTGCTCCATGAGCTGCGCGAGATACTCCACGACGTGAGCCAGTCGCGCGGGCTGGTTTATCAGCTCACGCTGCGGGACATCCGCGTCCGCTACAAGCAGGCGGTGATGGGATTCGCGTGGGCGATCCT
>JANNVN010000299.1:0-3283 GCA_031414435.1 Gemmatimonadaceae bacterium | reverse complement strand
ATCGTGCGCGGTGGCGCCAACGTCTCGGCCGGCGGTCGAGAGCGGATGGCGGCGCTGGTCCACGGCATCCTGCTGGCGGTGGCGCTGCTGTTCGCCGGCGCCGCGCTGAACCGCATCCCGCTGGCGGCGCTCGCGGCCGTGCTGATTCACGTCGGGCTCAAGCTCTGTGCGCCGGCGCTGTTCCGCTCGCAGTACAGGCTCGGCATGCATCAGTTCCTGCCCTACGTCCTCACCATCGTCGCCATCCTCGCGACTGACCTGCTCAAGGGTGTCATCGCCGGCATCGTCATCGGGGTGTTCTTCGTACTGCGCCAGAACGCGAGTGGCGCGATCATCGAAGGCAGCGAGCCGGATGGCTCGCGCCGCGTGCAGTTCCGGCGCGACGGCACCTTCATCTCGAAGCCTGCACTGGTCAGCCTGCTCGACACCGTCCGTGACGGCGAGCGCATCGTGATCGATGCGACCGGCGAGTTCGTCGATCATGACATGAAGGAAGTGCTGGCGGAGTTCATGCAGCGGGCGCCCGATCGCGGTGTCCAGGTGACGCTGCGCGGCATCGACATGGCGGGCGTGCACGCAGGTGGCGGCCATTAGCGGGCATGAGGACGTCAACGCGGACCTGAGTCCGCTCGAACGAGCGCTGCACCGGGCGCACGGAATCCTGCCGGACCAGGGCCCGATCGGCGTCTTCATACATCACAACACGCTCCACGCATTTCAGCATCTCCCCTTTCACGAGGGCGTGCAGGAGGGTTCGGCCCTGCTTGGCGCGCGGCCCTATCCGGAGCTGTCGGAGTTCCGCGCGGCGTGGCAGCGGGGCCGCATCGAGGATGTCGACGCCCGCGATGCGCTTCGGCGCGCGCTCGGCGACGACGCGAATGCAACGGTGCTCTTCGGACACTCGCGTGCCGAGTTGTGCTTTGCGTTGCTGCGAGACGTGATCGATGATGACGACGCCGCCGGACTCGACTTTCAGCGGGCGCACGCAGCGACGCCACCACATGGCAGTCGACTCTTCGGTGCCGCGATGTGTCGGCTGCGCACGTTTGCTGGCGTCATCGCCGGCGAAGCGGTTCCGCCGCGCCGCCACCGTGACGTGCTGCACTTGCTGGGTGCAGCAGACACGGACATCCCGGTCCACGCGGAGCTGGTGCGGCTCGCCGCCGTCTTTCTCGACCATGGGCAGGCGATGGCCGCGATGACGGGGCGCGAGCATGGATTCCTGCGCGCGGTCTGCGCGCTCTACGTCGATGGCGCCAGTGAACCGGCCGCCTGTCCCGGTGTGCGTGCGGACGCGCTGCAGATTCTGGAACGGCAGGCGACCCCGCAGGCAGTGATCGCGGATGCGCTCGAGGCACTCGGTGTGGCTGGCGATGCACTCGAACCATGGGTGCTGGCCACCGCACTCGCCCTGCCTGGCTGGACCGGGATGTTTTCGAGACTGGAACGCCATCCGGATGAGATCGAGGGCGGCGCCGTGGTCTCGCTGATCGACATGCTCGCCGTGCGACTCCTCCACGAGCGGCGCGCCATTGAACGTGCCTGTGCAGCGGCCGATCTGCCGTTGCACTGGAATGCGCTGCAGGCGAAGGTCAGTACCGTCACGGCACCATCCCTTTCGCAGTCTGCGTGGCTGTTGGCTGGCATCGCTGAATCGGCGAGCGCCACACCGGCTGACGTGTCGGCGCTGACCGATACAGAGCTGTCGGCCCTTCAGCGCGAACTGCTCGCGATGCCGCGGCTGCGCCGACGCCGCATCCTGCTGGAGGCGTATGAACGTCGGTATCGTCGACAGGTGCTCGACGGCCTGCATGCGCTGCGCGCCGAGATGGTCTCCACTCCCGCGGCGCGGCCAGATGCCCAGTTCGTGTTCTGCATCGACGAGCGCGAGGAATCGATCCGGCGAGCGCTGGAGGAGCAGAGCCCAGCCTTCGAGACTTTCGGTGTCGCCGGGTTCTTCGGTGTCGCGGTGGACTTCATGGGACTGTACGATGATACGCCCGCGGCCCACTGCCCCGTCGTGATCACGCCGACGCATGAAGTGCACGAGTCGGCCGTGGACACGGAGCAGCACTGGCATCTGCGACGCACCAGCCTGCGCGATCGCTGGCGGGCGGCGTCACGCATGGTGCACCGCCAGTCACGCACACTCAGCGGCGGGGCTGGACTCTCGTTCGTACTCGGCCCCCTCGCCGCCGCGCTCGCGCTGTCGCGAGTGATCGCTCCACGCACCTCGCTGGCACTGGCCGATGCGGCGCGCGAACGCTTCGCTCCGCGTCCGGGCACGCGCCTCTCCGCGCTGCGCCAGGACGACGCGGTGGGCATCCTATCCGCGCGCGGCAAGTTCGTCGGGTTTTCACTCGACGAAGCGGTGGACCGTGTGGGGAGCGTACTGCGGGCCATCGGCATGACCGAGCGCTTCGCCCAGATCGTCGTGATCCTCGGTCATGGGTCCACGAGCCTCAACAACCCGCACGAATCGGCGCACGACTGCGGCGCGTGTGGCGGACGCCGCGGCGGCGGTAACGCGCGACTCTTCGCCGAGATGGCCAACAGCGCGCCGGTGCGCGCCGCGCTCGACGCACAGGGGCTGCGTATTCCATCCGACACCTGGTTCATCGGCGCGCTCCACGACACCGCCGACGATGCGGTCACACTGTACGACCTGGAATACCTGCCGGTGGCGCTTGCACCGGCCTTCCAGCGGGCGCATGACGCGCTGGATGCTGCGCGGCGCGAAAGCGCGGCCGAGCGGTGCCGCCGGTTCGCCAATGCGCCCCTCGGGATCAGCCCCGATGACGCACTCCGTCACGTGCAGGGGCGCGCGTCGCACCTGGCGCAACCGCGCCCGGAGTATGGTCACTGCACCAACGCGATCTGCATCGTCGGCCGCCGCACCATCTCACGCGGGCTGCATCTCGACCGACGTGCCTTCCTGGTCAGCTACGATCCGACGTCGGACCACGATGCGACGATTCTCACGCGGATCCTCACCGCGGTGGGTCCGGTGGGCGCTGGAATCAACCTCGAGTACTATTTCTCCGCCGTGGATAACGAGCACTTCGGCTGTGGCACCAAGCTGCCCCACAACGTCACGGGGCTCGTCGGTGTGATGGCCGGGCACCAAAGTGACCTGCGCACAGGGCTGCCGTTGCAGATGGTGGAGATTCACGAGCCGATGCGTCTGCTGCTGATCGTCGACGCCACCAGCGACGCGCTGCTCACCGTGGCCTCGCGCGTACCGGAAGTCGCCGAGCTGGTGGTGAACGAATGGATCCAGCTG
>JANNVN010000298.1:0-11720 GCA_031414435.1 Gemmatimonadaceae bacterium | reverse complement strand
ACCGCCACCGACGTCGACGTGCGTGACATCGACACCCATGCGTCGCAACTCGGTATAGAAGCGTGCCACCTCCTGCAGCCCCGCCTTGATATAGCGGATATCCGGGATCTGGCTGCCGAGATGGAAGTGAATGAGCTTGAGGATATCGAGGCGGCCGAGCGCCTTCAGCTTGTCGATCAGCTTGACGAGCTGTGCCACGTTGAGGCCGAACTTGCTCTTCTCACCACCGCTCTGCGCCCATCGCCCGAAGCCGGCCGAGGCAAGCTTGATGCGCACACCCGCCGTCGGGACGACGCCAAGTTCGTCGGCCACTTCGAGCAGTACATCCAGTTCCGAGAGCTGTTCAAGCACGATGAACACGCGATGCCCCAGCTTCTGGCTGATGAGGGCCAGGCGCATGAACTCGTGGTCCTTGTAGCCATTGCACACGATCAGGTGATCCGTCTTGTCGGTCAGTGCGATGACGGCCTGCAACTCCGGTTTCGAGCCGCATTCGAGGCCGACACCATACGGCTGGCCGAACTCGTGGATCTCCTCGACCACGTGCCGCTGCTGGTTGACCTTGATCGGGAAGACGGTCGTGTACTTGCCGGTGTAGCCGTACTCCTTGATCGCAGCCTCGAACTCCTCGCTCAGCTGGTGCACGCGCGAGCGCAGCAGATCCGAGAAGCGAAGGAGCACCGGCATCGCGACGCCCTGCGCTTCGAGATCCTGAGCCAGCTCGAAGAGGTCGACTTCGCGGTCCGGGTGATCGCGATCAGGGCGGACGACGACATGCCCCTTCGCATTGATGTCGAAGTATCCGCTCCCCCACCCCTCGATGTTGTAGAGGGCGCGGGCATCATCGATGGTCCAAGGCACGGTCACGCTCGAAACAGCGTCCGTTGAAAGCGGCAGGGTAGTCATGGTGCGGAATTCTAGGGCAATCGGGTGGGTGGGGGTATGCTCGGCACCGCATCCCCCCACCGACCCAGCGCCGGAGGGGCGCGGGCTGGCGCAATGTGTCACATTTGCGTGACACTGCGGTTTCGCGAAACCGCACGCCCGGTCCGACCGTCTTGTCAGCACCCCCCCGGATGAACAGCCCGCTGCCGACTCCCCAATCCGATTCGCTGATTCCCGACGCCGTTCGAGCGGCGTTTGACATCGTGCGCCCACTGGGTCAGGGCGGAATGGGCTCGGTGTGGCTGGCGCGCGACCGCATGTTGGACCGCCTCGTCGCGATCAAGGTGCTGCTGACCAGTGCCGCCAGCGAGGCCACACGTGAGCGCTTCCTGCGCGAAGCGCGAACCGCCGCCAAGCTGAGCCATCCGAACATCGTCCCGGTGCACCGAGCCGAGGAGTCGAATGGCCAGGTCTGGTACAGCATGGGATTCGTGGACGGCGAATCGCTTGGCGACAGGATTCGCGAGCGGGGCGCCCTGCCGCTGACGGACGTGGTGAGGGTGCTGCGCGAAGCCTCATGGGCGCTGGCCTACGCACACGCGCGTGGCGTCATCCATCGCGACGTGAAGCCTGACAACATCATGATCGACCGCGAGAGTGGTCGGACGATGGTGACCGACTTCGGCATCGCGCGAGACCTCCGCTCATCGGATGTCCGGCTAACGGCCGACGGCAGTGTGCTCGGTACGGTGCACTACATGAGTCCCGAACAGGCAGCCGATGATCCGCTCGACGCGCGGAGTGATGTGTATTCTCTCGGCGTCGTCGGATTCCATGCACTGAGCAACCGCTTGCCGTTCGACGGTACGCCGAACGCGATTCTCGTCTCGCACGTCACCAAGCCCGCGCCGACGCTGAAGAGTGTGGCAGCGCAGCTCCCGGTCGCACTCACGTCGGTCATCGATCGCTGCCTCGCCAAGGCCCCTGCTGATCGATGGGAGAGCGCCGAGGCGCTGGCAGACGCTCTGGGGACTGCGTTGGACGACCTGATTACCGCAGACCGCAGCGCCGTGAAGCGCGGGACGACGGACGTGCTCAGCGAGCGGGATGCCATCGCCGTCTGGCAACGCGCCGCACAGCTGCAGGCCGAAGCGGCCCATCGGATGGAACGCAGCATCAACCTCGCGGCACCGGCCGCGCCGGATGGCAAGGGGCAACCGGTGCCGGAGGATGCCTTCCGGCTCAGTGACGTGGAAGCGGCTGCGATCGAGGCGGGGATTTCGAAGCAGTTCGTCGCCATTGCGCTGGCGGAGCGGATCACCATCGCAGAAGCGGGCGGCATCGCCGTCGAGCCGCTCGACGCTCGCACGGAGCAGAGGATCACCACGATGCTCGGCGTCACGGATCGGAGCATCAGCGTGTCGCGGGTGATCAAGGCGTCGCCGAAGGTCACACTGCAGCTGATCGGACGCGTTTTCACAACTTCGCCCCACCGCTTGAAGCTGCGCGAAACCGTGAACGGTCATCCCCTCGACGGCGGGATCCTGCGGTTTGACGTCCCGAACCTCTACAAGGCACTGTCGGACGGTACCGTGCCCAGTGGCGTCGGGAGTGCGCAGTCGATCATCTACCGCTGCAGCCAGCTCGACCTCACGGTGCTCAACGTGACGCTGAAGGCCCGCGGCGGCCCAACCAGCCCGGAGTGCGAGGTCGTGGTGAGCGGCGATCTTCGGGACGGCCAGCGGAAGAACCTGAAGTGGGCGTACTGGAGCATTGTCGGCACCTCGACCGGCTTCGGCGGCGCAGCGCTCGGAATCGGGTTCAAGGTGATGGGGGGCCTCGCGATGGCGACGCCCCTCGTGGCCGGTGTCGCAGGGCTCGCGGCGGTCGGGGCGATGGTCGCCTATCGCGCCGCGTTCCGTCACGCGCTGAAGAAGACCCGCGAGGAAATCGACAAGATGCTTCTCGCCTTACAGCAGGAGCTGGACAGTCAGGCGCTCTTCGGGGAGCTCCCGGCGCCACCAGCGCAGATTCGTCGAGGTGGAGACGACGATGCGGCCTTTGTGACAATGGTGTCATGACCGCGAGCGCGACGGTGTGACCATCACGCGGCTGGAGGTGTACTACAAGCACGGCTTCATGGATCAGGCGCTCTTACACACTCGAGCAGCAGATGAACACTTCTCTTCGAACGTCACTCTTCGCCGGCTTCGCCGCGTTTTTGCTGGTCGGCTGCAGCGAAGCCGCACCGGGTGTCGCATCGCTGCTGGTCGTTGACGCTCGCGTCGTGGCTGGCACGCTGGAGACACTTCGGATCACGGCCGACCTGACGAACGGAACGAATGCGGAGTATCAGCGCAACGGCTGCTTGCGGCCGGCGATGGAACTCGACAGCATTGCCGGCACACAATGGGTGTCGATGGGCGTGCGGCAGCGGGAGGAGCTGATCGCGTGTGTCCGCCCGTTCACCTTGGCCGCCGGCGCAACACAGCGCTATGACGCAGAGTTCACGCTTCCTGATACGTCCAAGAGGTTTCCGCGCGGGAAGTCAATCCGCTTGCGTGTTCTTTCGCCGCCTGCGGAACTCGAACCGTTTTTCATCTTTACGCTGCTGCCCTGAGCCACTGCGCGCTGCCCGACTGCCCGGGAAGTTCGGCAGCCGGAGAAATTCACGATCCCGCCTTTCAACTCGGCAGGGCGCGCCCGCGGATGACTGCTTTCCCGCGGCCCTGCGCGGTGGCCGCTGCCTCACTCATCGTGTCGTCCACGCGCGGTTGCGGTGCCTGCCTGGGGAATCAGCTGGTCGCGGCCCTTCTGCAGGAACGGACGTCGGGATCGAGTCGTGACGCTTGCGGCGAGGTCTGCGGAGCACACTCGTGACGACCCGCAGTGCATTGCGCGACACATTAACCAAGGGACAAGAGCACAGCATGGACACACGACGCATACGCAGAGCGCTGCTGACTTTCTGCGCGCCAGTGCTCACTGGGTGTGACGTGAGCGCACTGTTCGCGCCGGTGGAATCCGGTCCCGTGCAACTGCGCGTGACCAGCGCCCGAATCGCTGGCACGCTGCAGAGCGAGGAGTTCCGGATCACGGCGACACTCGTGAACGACACGGACTCGAAGTTCGATGGTGGCGGTTGCGCCCGTCCGTTAATCTCGATCGAGACGAAGTCACCAACGGGTTGGGTACACCTGGAAGACGCCACTGAGGTGGATGATGGCATCCGGTGTCTCGTGGCCTTCAGCCTCAGTGCCCGCAGCACGATTTCATTCGAGTCAGTCTTCAGGCGAACCGCCGCGGGTGGACGATTCCCGCGCGATGTCCCGCTCCGCTTACAGGTGTATCGCGCGGGTCGAGGGCTCTTCGGGCCGACCGCCACCGTCACGCTCACCCGCTGACTCAGCGGCTTCGGGTCATTGCCGGCCGCCGGCTGCCGCGGGCGTGGCACCAAGTTGATCTCGCCCCTTCTCGAGGAACGGAATTCCGCTGCGCATCCAGCCCGGCTTCGGCTCGCCCTTCAGATGGTGGCCGAAGAACTCCTGCATCCGCCGGTCGACGTCCTTCTGGTTCGCCCGCTTCCGCGGATTATGCCCATCGTTGTTGTAGTTCAGCAGGTAGGCCTCCTTGCCGAACCGTTTCAGCGCGACGAACCACTCGATACCCTGATACCAGGGGACGGCGCCGTCCGCGTCGTTGGACATGATCAGCACTGGCGTCTGGATTCGATCGGTATAGAAGAGTGGACTGTTCTCGATGAAACGCATCGGGTACTGCCACATGGAGCCACCGATCCGGCTCTGTGACTTCTCGTACTGGAAAGCGCGCGCGAGCCCACTCTCCCACCGGATGCCACCGTAGGCACTGGTCATGTTGGCGACGGGAGCGCCAGCGAAGGCGGCGGCGAACAGGTTCGTCTGCGAAATCATGTATGCGGTCTGATACCCGCCCCAACTCTGGCCGGCGGTTCCGACGCGCTTCGGATCCACGATGCCACGGGCAATCAGCGATTGAATACCAGGCACGATGGACTTGAGGGCGCTCGGCCCCGGATACCCATCCTGATACGCGATGTCAGGGAAGAACACCAGGTAGCCCAGCGACGTGTAGACCGTTGGGTTGATGGTGTTGCGGCCGCCGGGCGCGACGTACGAGTGCAGTCCGTCGCTGAGTGACTCGTAGAAGTACGTGATCATGGGGTACTTCTGCCCTGGATCGAACCCCTCGGGCTTGAACAGAATGCCCTGCATCGTTCGACCATCCATCGACGGCCACTGCACCAGTTCATTCGTGCCCCATGACACCTCCGTCTGCTGCGGATTCACGTCAGAGATGACCGTCGTCTGTGCGACCGTGGTGCCGACGCGAAGATTGGGGAACTCCCGGTACGTACTGCGGGTCAGCAACAGTTCCGCACTGCGCCGCGCCTTGCCCAGCAGGCGCCATGAGGCATCCTCCATCAGCAATGACTCTGGCGCAACAGTGACACCAAGCCGATCACGCATGAATCCGCTCTGCTTGGTGGTCTCGTTGAACGCCGAGAGGATGATCGGCTGTGCAGGATCGATGTAGGGATCTTCCGGATCCAGATCGACCACGCGCAAGACCGTACCCGCCCGTGTGCCGGCGGAATCCGTCACATTGCGAGCCGGACGCAAGCCGACCGGGTCGATCTCCCAGACGTCAAAACGTGAATACAGCAGCAGCGACTTCTCATCCGTCGTCCACCCTGCCACACCCCATGGTGCAGCGGTGGACGGCGTATCCCAGGTTTCCTGATCAAAGCGCACGCCGCGCGCGGGGCCCGTGACATCAGTCGTCTTTTGTGCCCTGACATCGTGACTGAACCAGCGTCCCTTGTCGAACCAGACGACGTAGCGACCACTCGGCGAGAGCTGGGCGCCAAACTCGACCTTCTCCGCGATCCGACGCGCTGCACCGCTCGCCACGTCAAACACGCTGATATCGGCGCCGTCGTCACCCCAGAGCCGTGACAGTGCGTAGGCGCGATCGTTCTGTGCCAGAGCGACCCCCCCGTCGTCGCTGAGCGATACGCGGCCTGTCGTGTCACTCCCGATCAGGCGCGTCACACCCGACGCCACCCGATGGACCGCCAGCCAGGTCCGATTGCGGTCGCGCGACGCCTCCAGCTTCTGCTGTGGCTGCAATCGCGTGTCCTGATAGTGCCACACATCGACCTGCGACCTGTCCGCGAGGGAGTCCGCGGGAATCGTGTCGGCGAGGATCGGCGCCGCACCGAGGATCAGTGTGCTGCCGTCACGCGAGAAACTCACCTGACGGTCGGACAGCGTTCCAGCGGGCGCAAAAACATCTGCAGCCACCACACGACGCGCCATCGCTCCCTTCCCGACCGTCGCGACGAGATAGGCCGCATACCGGGGCTTCTCAGCCGCGAACTCGTCCTTGTCCGAGACGAAGGCGATCTGGCGTCCATCGCGGTCAAAGGTGATTGCCTTGTAGTTGGCGGTGCCCTGCATCAGCATCGTCTCCGTGCCCGTCGCCACGGTTCGCACCACCGCCGCATCACGGCCAGAGGCGCGTGACGTGATGGTGTAGGCCACGTACGTACCGGTGGGATCAATCGCGTAGCCGCTGACGTCGGCAATCCGCTCCTCGGACCCCGACTCGATGTTCCGGATGACGAGCGTGGTCCCGAAATCCCGCGGCCGCGTGCGGCGGGCACTCGAGTCACCGCTGCTGCGACGTGCACTCGTGTCGCCGCCGGCGCGCAGCGCCGCAGAGTCGGCCTCGAGGTGATAGACGATGATCTTCCCGGCATCGCGGGGCACGCGCACGCTCCGCACGCGCGGCACCGTCACGGGCTGCAACGCTGACGCGCCAGTCAATGGCAGGATGATCAGCGAGTTTCGTGGCGCGGGCAACGGCCGGGGCCTCGCTTTCCGTGCACGTTCGAACTCAGTCATCGGCGCATACCCAATGGCGACCAGCATCGACGCGTCCGGCGTGAACTGCGGCGCCACCGCCACGAAGGGTGAATCAGCGGCGGCGGAGAGCGTGACGACAGGTCGCCCGATGAAGCCGCGTGGAATCCGAACCTGCCGGGTGCCGCGCGTCTCACGCACCAGCAAGTCCGCGTCACCAACTTGCGGCACCTCACTCCAGGCGACCCATGCACCATTTGGCGCGATCGTTGGGGACTGGGCGATTCGCCACCGATCATAGTCATCCTGGGTGATTGCCCGCCGCATCTGACCGGCGAGCGGGACCGCGAAGAGCAGAGCGACAAGGAGCAGGCAGGGTCGACGCATTTCGAATACGGGCAGGGGTTGGGTCCGACCGGCCGATCGGCTGCACGAATGTACGGAGAGCGGCCAGACGGCGTTGTCAGCGTGCCGGATACGGTATCTTCGGTGTAGTCCCGCGCCGGTGGCGCCTTCCCGTCTCCATAACATCTGCATGCGTCGTCTGGCCGGCTATTTCCTGCGTGGACTGGTGATCATGGCGCCGCTGGCGCTGACCGTTTACGTCTGCTACTCGATCGTCACCGCCATCGACAGCTGGGTGCCGGTGAACATCCCCGGCGTCGGCTTCGCCATCACGATCGGGCTGATCACGCTGGTCGGTGCGCTCGGTTCGAACGTGTTGGCCGACAGTCTGGTGGGCCTGGTCGACCGGCTGCTCGAGAAGCTGCCATTCGTGCGCCTGCTGTATGGAACGGCCAAGGATTTCTTCGAGGCGTTCGTCGGGGACAAGAAGCGTTTCGATACCGCCGTGCTGGTCACGCTCTATCCGGCATCCGAAGCCAAGGCCCTCGGCTTCATGACGCGGAAAGACGTGGAGATGTTCGGCCTCACGAATCACGTCGCCGTCTACCTGCCACACAGCTATGCCTTCACAGGGCAACTCGTGCTGGTGCCGGCCGAACATGTGACCCTCGTCGAGGCGGGGAGCGCGGAGCTGATGACCTTCATCGTCTCTGCTGGCGTGACCGAGAAATCCAGCACGGTCACCACACCGTCGGTTGGGATGCCGCGGATCAGCGACGCGCCCGCCGCCGATCGAGCCAGCTGAAAACCAGCGGTCCGAGTGCCGCAGCGAGCGCCGCGATCAGCAGTGACCGGCCGCCGAATTCGCCCTCCCAGAGTTCGACGCCGGTGACCACCAGCAGGATCAGCATCGGGCAGAGCGCGAGTACCGTCAGGCCGCGCGGACCGAAGGGCAGCCGGAACGAGCCGCGCAGCTGCGGTTCGGCGCGGCGCAACTGGATCAGCGCTGCGAATTCGAGGCCGAGGGCCAGCGCGTACAGCAATACGTCGGCGGAGATCAGTTCGCCGAACGGCAGCAACGCCAGTGCCGAGTAGAGTGTCGAGGCGAGCAGGATCGACCTGACGGGCACGCCACGCTTGTCGACGACGGCGAGCCAGCCCGGGAGCAGCCCGTCTTCCGCAACACTCAGCGGGATCCGGGAGTATGCGAGCAGCAGCGAGTTGAACATCGCGGTGGCGCTGAGCATGGCGAGGACGATGATCGCGATGCCAAGTGCCGGGCCGATCGGGCCGGCGATTTCGCGTGCGATGTCGGGCCAGCCGCCCTCGCGCCAGGTGCGCCAGTCGCTGGCGGCCAGCGCCGGGAGGAGCGGAATAAAGTACCCAAGCGCAACCAATGGGACAGCGAGGGCCAGGGCGCGCGGATAGGTCCGACCGGCATCCTCGATTTCGCCGCAGACCGTGCTGGCATTGTCCCAGCCGATCCAGTTCCAGAGCGCCAGACTGAGTCCGGCTCCCAACGATGTCCATCGAATCGGCTCGGGTGGCCCGAGCGTGATCCACGGCGCGTGCGTCATGCGCGGCAGCGCGAAGAGCGCGAGCAATCCGAAGCAGCTCAGCACGAGCACGCCGATGACGACCGAGACCTGCCCGACAGGCACCGCGCCGCGAAGGTTGAGCAGCGTCGGGATCCAGATCACCAGCAGGGTGACCATGACCACCCAGCCATACCCGAGGTTGGGCATGAATGCGCCGAGGTACTGAATGACGATCGCCGGGTAGAGCGACATCTCGACCAGCGAGTACAACCACGTGCACCAGGCGTTGACGAATCCCCACCGATCGCCAAACGCGCGCTGGACCCAGCGATAATAGCCGCCTTCGACCGGGAGCATGCTGGCCAACTCGCCGATCAGCAGCGCTTCCGGCACCGCCCAGAACACCGGTATCGCAACCAGAGCCGCCAGCGCCAGTACCGGACCGACGTCGGCGACGAGCGCCTCGAGGGTGAACGCGCCGCCCGAGACGGTGAAGTACAGGACGAAGACCAAGCCGACCAGTCGGAGCCGTGGCGGGGTCTTCCGGGTCGGCGTGCTCACGTGGCGAGTGAATGCACTGTCACTGAAGGCAAGATCACTGAGGCAATTCGACCGAAAGCGCTGCCACTGAATGCAACACGTGGAAAATCATCGCGCGACAAGATGTGCCGCCGACGGGGGCGGCGGAACCTCTCGCCGGTGAGGAAAAGCAACGCGGGCCCCCGCCGAAGCGAGAGCCCGCGTCACACCGACGTCGAAGAGTCGGCGATGTCCCTGTCAGACCTTCGACGCCACGCGGCGACGACGACCGACCGCCAACAGACCAGCGAGGCCCGTTGCCATCAGTGCGTACGTCGACGGCTCAGGCACCACGTTGCCCGGCGGTGGCGGATTGTTGACGAAGCCGATCAGGTTCTTCGTCAGCTGCTGCATTTCGAAGGTGCGGTTCCCTTCCATGAAGTTCACGTCGAGGATCGACGTCAGTGAACCGGCCGTCGCGTTGGCGAGTGTACCAATCGTCCAAGCGACACCCGCACCGATCGAACCGTTGTTCGAGATCCACTGACCGGTGCCGAACCCGTTGAACGCGCCGGCACAGGCAAAGGTGATCGACGAGACGGCATTTGGGCCGGTGAACGGGGCGTTGACGGTCTGGGCATCATTCGGACAGGTGCCGCTACCGCCATTACCCAGATTGCCGCCGCCCGCTGCTGCGATCAGCGTGAAAATCGAGGCGTTCCGTGTCGTGAAGCCGTTGTTCTCGCCCATCATGAACACACGACCACCACCCTGCAGGTAGGACAGATACTGCGTCTGCTGGCCGGCCGTGAGCGCGAAGGTGTTCGAGAAGCGGATGTCCCAGATCTGGGTGAAGCCGGCGAAATTGACCGGAATGCCATCGGAGATGGTCACCGTGTTCCCAACAGCTTCGTGCAGGGTCTTGAGATTGTTCGTGATGTTGGTCGTCGTGCCGGGTTCGGACGTACCTGTGGTGCCGTTGATGATCAGAATGCTCTGCGCGCTGGCCAGCGACGGCGAGACGACGAGAGCGGCGATCGTGAACAGCGACTTCAATCGGTTCATGGGAAGAGCTCCACCTGAGGGTATGACCTAGAACGGCATCGCCCATGCCAGCTCTTGTCGGTGGCAGCCAGAGGCACACCAGAGAACGCAAGTCGCAACAAATCAACGACTTAGCAAGGCAGTCACCTCCCGCGCCGTCGCCGGAGGCAGCGCCGCAATGCGCGCCTCGCGCCACACTGTTGCGCTCGCACCACGGCGATATTGGCCGACCTCATCCGACAGCCGACAACGTCACCGCCACATGCTGAACTGACAGACCGCCGCGTGCCGCGGCGATCCATCAGAGCCAGTCCGGCACGCTCGCCGCTCCAAAGGTCAGCGGCGCAGACAGGCGCAACGGCGGCCGCGCAGGTCACGCTCAGCGCGCCGACACCATCGCATGCTGTGCTTCGATCCAGCTGGTGTGGTAGGCGGGGTCCTCGATCGAGGCGATCTGCCTGGCGACCTTCAGCGGCTTGAATGAATCCATCATCACCGCCAGCTCCTTCGTTTCCTTCTGCCCGATGCTTGCCTCGGCGCGCCCTGGATGCGGGCCGTGCGGAATGCCGTCGGGGTGATGCGTGATGGCCCCGAACTCGATGCCCTTCCGACTCATGAAGTCATCCGAGGCATAGAAGATCACCTCGTCGGAGTCGACGTTGCTGTGATTGTATGGGGCCGGAATCGCGTTCGGATCGAAGTCGTACGGGCGCGGGCAGAACGAGCAGATGACGAACCCATCGCCCTGGAACGTCTGGTGCACCGGTGGTGGCTGATGCACCCGTCCGACGATCGGCTCGAAATCATGGATGTTGAACGTCCAGGGATAGAAGCAGCCATCCCATCCGACCACGTCGAATGGGTGGTGATCGAGGATGTACTCCTGCAGCGCATCATACTGCTTCACGAGAATCCGGAAATCGCCCATCTCATCATACGTCTTGAGCTCGCGCGGCACGCCGAAGTCACGCTCCGAGTATGGTGCTCCCTCGATCATCTGACCGTACTCGTTGCGATAGCGCTTTGGCGGACGGATGTGTCCCCGGCTCTCGTGCACCAGCAGGTTCGTCGGTCCGGCGGCGTTGTCGAGCTTCCAGCGGTGCATGATGCCACGGTGGATCACGACATAGTCGCCCTCGCGGTACGGCAGGTCGCCGAACTGCGTCTCGAGGATGCCCTGCCCCCTGGCCACGTAGACGACTTCGTCGGCCTGTGCGTTGCGATAGAAGTGGGCGTCGGTCTCGTCCGGCGCCACGTAGTACATGGCGATGTCACTGTTGAACACCAGCGGCACACGATCCAACGTTGGACTGCCACCGGCCGTCAGCCGCGACGTGAACCACTTGCGATGCTTGAGCGTCTCGTCGGCATCCGCTTCGAGCTTCACATCGCGGAAGCGACGCACGCTCTTGACGGTGGTTGGCGGATGAATGTGATAGAGCAGCGCGGATGTGCCCGCGGCTTTCGTGCACGAGCAGGTTGG
>JANNVN010000297.1:0-3022 GCA_031414435.1 Gemmatimonadaceae bacterium | reverse complement strand
CCAGCTGCTGATTGAAGTCCGCTCGGCGGATGCCTGGGTAAACGGTGACGCCACGCAAATGCAGCAGCTGCTGCTGAATCTCTGCAGCAATGCCGAACATGCGATGCGCACGACCGGCGGTGGCCTGCTGCGGATCTCCGTCGATGTGGTGCAAATGCCGCACCCTGAGCACAGCACGCGGCATCCGAATCTGACCGCCGGCCGCTACGTGCGTCTGGCGGTTTGCGATACCGGCGCCGGCATGAGCGACGACGTGAGGCAGCGTATTTTCGAACCGTTCTTCACCACCAAACCGATCGGTGAAGGGACGGGGTTGGGTCTGGCGGTGCTGCACGGCATCATGCAATCGCACCACGGCTCCGTCCATGTGCACTCGATCGAGGGCAGCGGTACGCAATTCGAGCTGCTCTTTGCGCGAGCCACACCGACGGACGAGGGGCCAAGCGTCATGCTGCACACGCCGCGCTACATGACCTCGATCATCACGCCACGCGATCGTCAGGCGGTCACTGGCAATGCGCCGCTGATCCTGCTGGTGGACGACGAGCCAGGCATTCTGCGGGCGGCCCAGCGTGGCATCGTCGCGGCGGGGATGCGGGTGGTGACCGCCTCGAGCGCGACCGCGGCCCTCGACCTGCTGGATGACTTTGACGACATCGCGGTGATGATCACGGACCAGACGATGCCAGGCATGACCGGGCTGACGCTTGCCGAGCACGTCCGGACGCTGCGACCGCTGCTGCCGATCATCCTCAGCACGGGATACACCGGTCGCGTGTCGCCCGATCGGCTGCGCGAGGCGCACATCGAGACGGTACTCGACAAGCCGTACTCGCTGACGCAGCTCACTGATGCGATTAACGATGCGCTTCGGCGCTCCAGCCGCCGCCGCGCCACGCAACGGGCCTGATCCGGAGTATCTTGTCACCGTCCCGTGGCATCCCGTCACGGTTTGGCATCTCCCTGTCCCGACCTCCAGTGGCCGTCCCCACGTTCGCATCCCTGTCGCTTGACGCGGCCCTCATGCAAGCCGTCAAGGAATTGGGGTTCGCGCGCCCGACGCCGATCCAGAGTGATTCCATCCCGCCGGCGATGGACGGTCGCGATGTCCTGGCCTGCGCGCAGACGGGCAGCGGGAAGACCGCCGCGTTCCTGCTGCCGATTCTGCATCGGATGCTGGCCGGCAAGCGGGGCGCCACCCGGGCGCTGATCGTGGTCCCCACGCGCGAGCTGGCGCTGCAGGTGCTGGAGACGGCCCAGGCGCTGTCGGTGCACACCTCGCTGACGAGTGCGGCGATCTACGGCGGTGTCGGCATGGGCCCACAGGAACACGCCTTCCGCACCAAAGTCGATCTGATGGTCGCCACGCCCGGTCGCCTCCTCGACCACATGACCAAGTCGTACGCGTCGCTGGCCGGCGTCCAGCACCTCGTGCTGGACGAGGCCGACCGAATGCTCGACATGGGCTTCCTCCCGGACATCAAGCGGATTCTGTCGTACCTGCCCGCGAAGAAGCAGGTCCTGCTCTTCAGTGCCACGATGCCTGGTGCGATCGTCCAGCTCTCCCGCGACCTGCTGAAGGATGCGGCACAGATCAATCTCGAGCGGAAATCGGCACCGGCGAGCGGGATCACGCAGGCGCTGTATCCGGTGTCGCAGGACCTGAAGCCGGCGCTCTTCGTCAAGCTCCTCGAACGCGGCGACATGCAGGAAGCGCTCGTCTTCACCCGGACGAAGCATCGCGCAAACCGCTTGTTCGAGCTTTTGGAGAAGCATGGCGTCGCCGCTGCGCGCATTCACGGCAACCGCTCGCAGGCAGCCCGGGTCGCCGCACTCGATGGCTTCAAGAATGGCAGCATTCGTGTCCTTGTCGCCACCGACGTGGCTGCACGCGGCATCGATGTGGCCGATCTGGGCCACGTCGTGAATTTCGATGTGCCGGCGCAGCCCGAGGACTACATCCACCGCGTCGGACGCACCGGGCGCGCAGAAGCGACCGGCGATGCGTTCACCTTCGTGGCACCGGAAGAAGAGGGCGATGTGCGCGCGATCGAGAAGGCGGTTGGCCGACGACTGCCGCGTGTCACGTTGCCCGATTTCGACTACACCGCGCGCACCGCGCAGGCGTTCGAAGTCCCGATCGCCGAACGGATCAAGGAGATCCGGGCACGTAAGGCCGCAGACCGGCAGCGTGCCGCGGAGAAGGCCGCGCGCAAGGCGTCCGGCGGTTCGGGCACGCCGCCGCGTGGTGGCGCGTCCTCAGGTCAGGGGCGGCGACCTGCCGCTCCCTCGTCGCGGTCCTCCTCTGAGGGAGGCGGTGCACGACCGGCGGCGGATGGTGCAGCCGGGTCACGGCCTGCGCCGCGCAGCGGGAACAGGAGCAGCGGTGGGCGCAGCAGCGGTGGGCGCAAAGGCAGCGGCGGCGGGTCACCGTACCGGGAGTAGTTCACTCGCCACCGCCGACGCGCCGCGGTCGAGGTGCGCAGAAGCCCTGAACAGCTCTTTCCGAGTGGTTCAGGGCTTCAACTGCGTCGCCAGCTTCATCAGTGAGTCTGGTGTCAACGCGCCTTCGAGCACGTAGTCCAGACCGCGCGCGTGCCATCGCACGGTGCTGCGACCGTTGGCAGTCGTCACGACAAATTCTGCAGCGTTGCGTTGGCCCGCCGACTCTTTCCGCGCCGCGGGTGACGATGTAATGAGCAACTCGAGTGCGGTCCCGGTCGGTGAGAAGTAGCGGCGGCGAGTGGTCGGCGCGACGACCGAGTCTTCGGTCATGGAGTACCCGGCGAGTGCGACAACCTTGGGTGCCGGTGCCTTGGCTGGCGCCGCAGCGTTCCGCGATTCCTCAGCACGTGACGAACCGGTCACGATGACCCGATCGAGTGTCAGTTCGCGCGGTACGCGAATGCGTGACGGTGTTGCAGAAGGCGCGCCCTTCCGCTCCCGCTCTTGCGCCTGCACCCGGGTCAGCGCCTCGTCTGCCTCACGCGCCGTGGCCACGCGCCGCTGCGCGGCGGTATCG
>JANNVN010000296.1:0-17774 GCA_031414435.1 Gemmatimonadaceae bacterium | reverse complement strand
TTCCTTGAACAGCACGTGCTTCTTGACGACCGGATCGTACTTCTTCATCTCGATCCGCTCGGGATGCAGACGGGCGTTCTTGGTCTTGTGGTACGTGTACGGCGATTCCGTGCTGCGCAGCTTGATGTTGATGCGCTTGCCTTTAGCTGCCATGATGCTCCTCGCGGGGTACTTGTAGCCCAGAAAGCTATAACGGCCCAGTCCGGGATGGGAGGGGTGACTCCGAGCAAATCCGCTCCTGGCTGTCGACCTCCGTCTGCCGCGTCTGCCGCGTCGGCTGCGTCTGCCGCGTCGGCTGCGTCGGCTGCGTCGGCGAGGTCGGAGTCGGGGTCAGCGTCGAGGGTTGGGGTCAACGTCGGGGGTTGGGGTCGGAATCGGGGGTTGGGGTCGGAATCGGGAGTTGGGGTCGGGGTCGGAGTCAGGGTCAACGTCGGGGGTTGGGGTCGGAGTCGGAGTCAGGGTCAACGTCGGGGGGTCGGCGACGCCACGGCGCGCGGCTACACTGTCACCCCATGACGCCCCTCAGCTCCGATCCGCTCTCCGCAGCCCCGCCACCGCTCGGTGATTTCGACCCCACCGTCCTCGAGGCGGGCGTCGACCAGATCCTCAGCCTCTTTCGCCGGCTTCACGACGAGGGCGCCCTCCCACCGGTGCTGAGCACGGTCGCACCAGGGGCGATCAGCGCACAAATCGCCCGACAGGCCCCCGCAGCGCCCGAAGCGCTGCGCACGATTCTCGACGATATCGAGTCGATCATCGTCCCCGGCATCACGCACTGGCATCATCCGAACTTCTTCGCCTATTTCGCGAATTCCTCCAGCGTCCCGTCTCTGCTCGGTGAGTTCGTGACGTCCGGATTGAACGCCAATGCGATGCTCTGGGTGACGAGTCCTGCCGCCACGGAGCTCGAGCAACGCGTGATGGAGTGGCTCTGGACCGCGATGGGATTGCCCGACGCGCAGGACTGGTTCGGCATCATCACCGACACCGCGTCGATGTCGACGCTCCTCGGCCTCGCAGCCGCACGCGAAGCGGCCGGCTACGATGTTCGCCGCAAGGGCCTCGCCGGTCGCAGTGATCTTCCCGTCCTCCGGGTGTATTGCAGCGAACACACGCATTCCTCGGTGGATAAGGCCTGTATCACCCTCGGCATTGGCACTGACAACGTCGTCAAGATTCCCGTCGACGAGGCCTTCTCCATGCGAGCCGATGCGCTCGAAGCGGCCATGGCTGCCGATCGCGCCGCCGGCATGCGACCACTCGCCGTCGTCGCCACCGTCGGCAGCACGAGTACGTCGAGCGTCGATCCGGTTCCGGCCATCGCAGACCTCTGTACACGTGAAGCGGTATGGCTGCACGTGGATGCGGCCTATGCCGGCGTGATGGGTATCGCGCCAGAGTTCCGGTGGGCGCTCGATAGTGTGCAACGGGCCGACAGCGTGGTGACCAATCCCCACAAGTGGCTCTTCACCACGATGGACTGCAGCGCATTCTGGACCAGGCATCAGGACGTGCTGCGGCGCGCCTTCTCGCTGGTGGCCGAGTATCTCGTCACGGCGCGCGATGCGCAGGTGGTGAACTACATGGACTACGGCGTACAGCTCGGTCGCCGGTTTCGCGCACTGAAGCTCTGGATGGTGATGCGCGCCTTCGGCACCGACGGTCTGGCCGCGCGGCTTCGCGAGCACTGCCTGCTGGCGCGTGAGTTTGCGGCGCGCATCGAGGCCGATCCATCGTGGGCACTCAGCGCGCCAGTGCCGTTCTCACTGGTCTGCTTCCGCTACGCGCCAGACGGCATGAGCGACGCAGAGGCGGATGCGCGCAACGCGGAGATACTCACCGCGGTGAACGCTGCCGGACGTGTCTATCTGTCACACACGCGGCTGCACGGTCGCTACGTGCTGCGGCTGGCGATCGGGAATATTCTCACGATGCGCGAGCATGTCGATCTGGCGTGGACCGAATTGCAGCGTGTGGCGGCAGCGCGCTGATGCGGCCCAGGTGCTGGACAGAGTTCGCTGAACCTGATCACCCGGGATACCGGTCTACGAGCTGAAACGGGAATCGTTGTTGGTGGAAGTGTGCTGACACTGTTCACGCGGGGATCGCGGGGATCGCGGGGGACGCGGAGGAAAGACATAAGGCTCTGGGAACTGCCCTCGCGAGACGCTGTTCCCATAACCTTTGCGGTTGCACTTCTCCGCGTCCCCCGCGATCCCCGCGTGAACAGTGTTGACGATCTCACACTGCGAGCATTCCCCCGTCATTCGTACCCTGCGTCGTCGCCAACGAGCCGGCCGTACGACCCGCGTGAACAGTGTTGAAGATCTCACACTGCGAGTCGTCTCCCGACATGCGCACCCTGCGTCGTCGACAACGAGCCGGCCGCGTGACCCGCGTGAACAGTGTTGAGGATCTCGCACTGCGAGAATTTCCCTGCCACGCGAGCCCTGCTGACGAACCGCTATTCGTCGCCGATGAGGCGGCCAAGTGACCCGAGTGTCCCGCTGGCGCCACCACCGGTGCGACCGGCCGGTGCGGCAGCGATGATGCGATCGGCCAGGCGCGAAAAGGGCAGCGTCTGCAGCACGATGCGCCCCGGGCCGCGGAGGCGCACGTAGAACAGGCCTTCGCCGCCGAACAGTGCGGTCTTGATGCCCTTCACCATCTCGATATCGTACTCGACACTCGGCTGCATCGCCACGAAACATCCGGTGTCAACGCGGAGCACTTCACCCGGCAACAGATCCCGCTGTACCAGCGTGCCGCTGGCGTGCAGGAAGGCAAGGCCGTCGCCGCTGATCTTCTGCAGCACGAACCCTTCACCACCGAAGAAACCGGCGCCAATCTTGCGCTGCAGCGCAATGCTGACATCCAGTCCACGCGCACCCGCCAGGAATGCGTCGCGTTGCGCGATGATCGTACCGCCCCAATCCAGCACATTGACTGCCTGGATCTTGCCCGGGAATGGGCTCGCGAACGCCACATCGCGGCGCTGATGCGACTCGTTGATGAAGACGGTCATCATGAAGCTGTCGCCCGAGAGCACTCGCTTGGCACCGCCCATGAGTTTTCCGAGCAGGCCACCACCCTCGTTGTTCGGATCGAGCGTCGTGATCGGCCGAATGCCGTCCTCCATATACATCATCGCGCCCGCCTCAGCCGTCACGGCCTCGCCAGGGTCGAGCGTCACGATCACAGCCTGCAGATCATCGCCAATCAGGCGATAGTCGATTTCGTCAGCCTTGCGCATGAAAAGTCCCTTCAGGAAAAAGTGGTCGTGATACGGCCCAGCATGTGATCAGCACGGAGAAGCGGTCGGCGACGCCCGGTGCCGCGATTTCTGTCGCCTGCCAAGGCGGAGACCGTAGCAATCCCGTCGGTATCGCAAGGATAGACAGCATGGGCAAACGGCACGCAGTACGCCATCGACCCCGGTGCCGCGATTTCTGTCGCCTGCCAAGGCGGAGACCGCAGCAATACCCGAGATATTGCGAGGATCGACAACGCCGGCGGACGGCAGAAGGCGAGGCACACGCTACGCCCAGTACTGCCATTGGTTCGCAATGACGACGTACGCAGAGAGGCATCCGTTGGTGACGGCATGGGTCCAGACCAGATCGCCGATGGAGCGGGTCTTCGCCATCCAGAGGTTGTAGATCAGCCCGCAGAGCAGGCCAACTTCCCAGTACGAGCCATGCTCCGCCGCAAACAGCACGGCAGTCGAGGCGAAGGAGAGCGTGGTGAAGCTGCCGAGCGGGCGGAGGCGGAAGTCATCGAACGAATCGACAGCCCGCGGCAGCCAACCGCGCCAGAACAGCTCTTCGAGAATCGGCACCAGCAGCACCGCGCGTGCAGCCCGCAGCCAGAGAGTCAGGACGTCACCGCGCTCCACCTCGGCCAGACCGGCGGTCGGGTGACCCACGATCGAATTGTCGAACAGCCAGTGGGTGCGATAGGCCGCCCCGAAGAGTGCTTCCGGTGCGATCCAGAGCAGAAACACGCCAACGCCCACCAGGGTCGAGAGCACGAGGTGTTTCGGGACGAGCTCGATGACGCCTCGACTGGTGGTGAGCAGCGTCGCGACCAGGAGCACGATCCAGAGCGCCGCATTCCAAGGCTGCGGAATGCCCAGTGGCTTGAGGACGGCCAGCAGCACCATGAACAGCAGGAATGGTGCGACCCACGGAACAGCAGCGCGGACGGGCATGTCGAGTGGCGGTCACGGGTGTGAAGGACGCCAGAATCTAGTGGCCTGGAACCGAAGTTCGGGAAGCAGTCGCCGGTCGGAGCATCCCGGCTGACTGCGTTGAAAATCCTCGCAATACCGCTGGTATTGCTGTGGTTTTCGCCTTGCCAGCCGGGCGCCCCATCCGGCTTTGTGCTATCCGAACTTCGATTCCACGCCACTAGCGCTGACGGAAACGCCACGGGGGCGGACCGTCTGCGGCCCGCCCCCGTGATATCCTGCATCCTGCGTTTCGTCGTCAGTCACCCATCACTGGCTGCGGCATGGCACCGGTCGGAATCTTGTGCTCGCCGGTCATCGGTGTGTTGAACCCAAGCCGCTTCCCAAAGAAGCTGCGAACGCCGTCGAGGATCTCGTAGATCGTCGGCACCACGATCAGCGTCAGGATCGTCGACGTGATCACACCGCCGATCACTGCGACACCCAGCGGCTTGCGGAAGTCGGCCCCCTCGCCGGAACCGAGCGCAATCGGCAGCATACCTGCCACCAGCGCAAACGTCGTCATGAGAATCGGCCGCAGCCGGATCGCGCCGGCTTCGATCAGCGCCGTCCGCAATGACACCCCAGCCTCCTCACGCTGCCACTTGGCGAAGTCGATCAGCAGAATGGCGTTCTTCGCCACGATGCCGGCCAGAAGAATCACGCCGATCAGCGACATCAGGTTGATCGTCATGCCAGTGATCGCCAGCGCACCGAACACACCCACCAGCGACAGCGGCAGCGACACCAGAATGGCAATCGGATCGAGGAAGCTGCCGAACTGCAAGACCAGGATCATATACATCAGCACGATCGCGATCCCGAGTGCAGCGAAGATCGAACCGAAGACCTTCTGCTGATTCTCGGTATCACCGCCCTGACTGAGTTCGATACCGGGCGGCATCGGCTCGGCGGCAAAGATCTTGTTGATGTCACTGAGCACGTCCGAGTTCGGACGGCCGGCGACGTTTGCCTGCACGGTCACCAGCTTGTCCCGATCGAGATGGCTGATGATGGACGGACCAAGGCCCTGCTTCACCGTCGCCACCTGGCCGAGTGGCAGCGTCGACGACGGCCCACCGTTCCGGCCTGCAATCACCAGCGGCAGGTTCGTCAGATCCGCGAGGCGTTCGCGCGACTCTGGCGTGAAGCGCACCCGCACCTTGCGGGTTTCTCCCATTGGATCAACCCAGTCACCGGCTTCCACGCCGGCAAAGGCAGGTCGCAGCGACTGTGCCACCGATCCCACGCTCACGCCGAGCGAACTGGCCAGACCGCGGTCCACCTGTACCGTGAGCTCAGGCTTCTGCCCCTTCGTGCTGAGGCTGACGTCGACGGCACCCTTCACCGCGGCAACCTGCGGCAGCACCTTCTCCGCATAGGCCTGCAGTGCACGTGCATCGTTCCCGCGGAGCTGCAGCTGAATCTGCTTCTGGTCACCGTTGAAGTCGTTTGTGTACACGCTGGCCACGGCCCCACCGATGCGTGCCATCTCGACGCGCAACACGGTGGCCAGGTCTTCAGACGACCGCTGTCCGTTGGCCCTGCGCTCAGCTTTCGGAGACAGCTTGACGTACACGTTGCCGGCATCGACCGCGCCACTGGCGCCGCCGATCGTCGTGAAGGTGAACTGCGACTCCGGAAACTTTTCTGCAATCCGTACCGCTTCGAGCACCTTCAGACGCATGTAGTCGAGGTTCGACCCCGGCGGCGTTTCGACCTTGATGTTGATCTCCGAGTTGTCTTCGCCGGGGAAGAAGCTCGTGCCCACCTTGCGGATGTCGAGCAGCGCCTTGCCACGCTCCTCACCAAGCGCCGTCTGTGCCACCTTTGGCAACAGAGCGATGCTCGCGATACCGAGGACCAGAAAGAGCACTCCACCGCCAGCGCGCGCGATCAGCGGCAACGCCTTCCGTGTGTCCAGCCAGACGCCGATCAGCACCAGTCCCATCGCGACGCTGAAGCCGATGACGCCGGACACCGGCAGTGCGAAGGCGGCGAAGAAGACGCCAATTGCGAGAATCATCATCGCCAGCTGGTGATCGAGGGCCCATGCAATCACACCGCGATACTTCTGCGTCTGGCGGTTGAACCAGTTGTTGAACCGGTCGAGGACCCTCGTGATCCACCACTTCTTGTCTTCCGTCTGATGCGGGTCGGGCCAGTAGGCCGACAACATCGGGTCGAGCGAGAAGCTGACGAACAGCGAGACCAGCACCGAACAGGCGATCGTAAGTGCCAGCGGCTTGAACCACTGTCCCGCTTCACCGTCGAGGAACGCAATCGGCACGAACACGGCGACAATCGAGAATGTCGTCGCCGCGACGGCGAGGCCAATCTCCGCCGTGCCTTCTCGCGCCGCGGTCATATGGTCTTTCCCCATCTCCACGTGTCGCACGATATTTTCTCTGACCACGATCGCGTCGTCGATCAGGATGCCAATGGCCAGCGACAGGCCAAGCAGCGACATCGTGTTGAGCGTGAAACCGAATGCGTACACGGCGAGGAAGCTCGCGATGACCGACACCGGCAGCGCCAGGCCGGTGATGATCGTCGAGCGCCATGAGTTCAGGAACAGGAACACGACCAGCACTGTCAGCGCGGCGCCCTCGATCAGGGTGCCCTGCACGTTGCTCACGCTGGCTTCGACGCGCTCGCCGGTGTCCTTGATGATCTTCATCGCGACGCCCGCCGGGAGCCGCTTCTGGATCTCCTCGATCTTTTTGATGACCTTCTGCGTCACCTCGGTCGTGCTGTAGCCGCTCGACTTGGTGACTTCGAGGCCGACCGACTCGACACCGTCGAGCAGCGCCAGTGTTCGCTGCTCCTCGGTCCCGTCGCGGATGTCAGCCACCTGTCCCAGGCGAATCAGCTGTGAGCCGCGCTGGACGATTGCGATGTTGGCGAAGTCCTGCACGTCCTGCAGCCGACCGCTCAGACGGATGGTCCTTTCGTCGAGCACACCGGTCAGACTGCCGACCGGCACCGCAAGATTCTGCTGTTGCAGGGCGGCGACGACTTCCGTGACACTGATGTTGTTGGCCTGCAAGGCGGCGGGGCGGAGCTCGACCATCATCTCGCGCTTCACGCCGCCGGTGACGTCGACCTTGGCCACGCCAGCAATGGCGCGCAGTTCACGCGTCACGCCGGGATCTGCCAGCAGTGTCAGCTGCGGCGCCGTCAGTTGCTTGGACGACATCGCGATCTGTACCACCGGACGATCCGTCGGGTTGAACTTCTGAAGGATCGGTTCCTTCATTTCGGCTGGCAGGTCGTTGCGCTTCAGGTTGATCGCGTCCCGGATCTCCGTCGTCGCTTCCTGCATGTTCTTGCCGAACTTGAAGAACGTGATGATCGAGGCGAAACCATCGCGCGCTTCACCCTGCACCTTGTCGACGCCGGAAATGCCGGTGATCGCTTCCTCGACGCGATCGAGCACTTCGCGTTCGACCTGATCCGGGCTCGCACCCGGATAGACGATCGTGGTGAAGATGATCGGCGGGGCGACCTCGGGGAATTCGTCCGTCTGCAGCTTCTGGTACGCGAACAGGCCGCTGATCACGAGCACCAGCATGGTCACGATCGTGACCAGCGGCTTCTTGATGGCGAAATCTGAAATCCACATAAGTGCTACCTCGACCCGGTGGTGGCCTTGGGCGTTGCCGCCTTGCTGGCCTGATCATTCACGGACGACACGCGCACCTGCTTGCCCTCACCGATCGCCTGCGCCGCACCCAGCAGCACGGTGTCGCCGCGCTGGAGTCCAGAGGTGATCTCAAAATTCTCACGCTGGTCGTCACGAATGCCGAGCGTGACGGTCACGCGCTCGACACGGCCTGCGCGCACGCGCATCACGGCCGGCGTGGCGCCACGCTGGTCGATCGCCGTGGCCGGCAGCACCAGCGCCATCCGTGACTCGGCGTTCACACGCCCTTCGGCGAACAGTCCACCGACCAGCGTACCAGCGCTGTTCGGGATGGACGCGAGGATCTGCACCTGGCGTGTGGTCGGATCTGCCACGGGGCTGACACGGGTGACAGTGCCGGTGAACTTGCGATCGCCATAGCCGCTGACTGCGAACGCCACCGGCTGCCCGACACGAATCTGGCCGATCTGCGAGGCCGGCACTGCTGCCTCGAGTCGCATGCTCTTCGGGTCGACCACGGTGAAGAGGGCTGCGCCCGGCGATACGACATCGCCAGCGCTGACCACCTTGGCCGCCACGACTCCGGTGAACGGGGCACGCACGGTTGCATTGCTGAGCTGCTTGTTCGCCAGCGCGTACGCCGACTTGACGTTCGCCAGCTGCGCCATGGCCGTGGAGTACGTGAGCCGCGCGTTCTCCAGATCGCGATCGGCGATGGCGCCCGCCGCGTTCAGCCGCTCAGACCGATCGAGCTCTTTCTTGGCCTGTGCTGCCTGCGCCTCTGTTGCCGTGACGCCGGTGCGGGCCGAGAGTTCTGCCGCGCTGGCGGTGGTGGCATCGATGCGCGCCAGTGCCATGCCAGCCGTGACCTTCTGGCCAACCTCGACGTAGACCTGCATCACGCTGCCCGCGACTTCTGCGCGTACCGAGGCGCTGCGATCGGCGAGCAGCTCACCCGACAGTGACGGGCCGCTGGCGATGGTGGTCGATTCCACGACCCCGATGTTGTCGGCCGTGATCAGCGTCGGCTGCTCAGGCGCCTGTGCCGCAGCAGCCGTGTCCTTCTTGCCGCACCCTGTCAGCGCGAGGGCTCCCGTCATGAGCAGCACGGTCAGAGCCTTTGAGTGGAGGTACGGGGTGCGCAGCGCGCGTGTCGGTATGGATGTCATTGAATTTGCCATGTGAATCACTCCGGTCGACCGGAGGTGCCTGATGCGTTCTGCTGTGCCCCACCCTGCGAGTTGCTGCCACCCTGTCTTTGCTGTGCCTGTCCGCCACCCGCGGCCGACGCGGTACCACCACCGGCACCGAGCGGCAAGTCACGCAGCAGCGTCATGCGAAGGCGTGCCAGCTGCAGGTCTTTCGCCGAGGTGAGCGTGTTGGCCTGCGACTGGATGAGCAGGTTGCGGATATCTGCCAGCTCGAGCTGAGTCGAGATGCCATTCGAGTACCGGACTTCGGCAATGCGCAGTGCCTTGTCTGCCTGCTCCTCCGTGCCTCGGCTGGCGAGCCAGTTGGCCTCCGCCTGTTCCAGACTCTTCAACGCAAGCTGGACGTCCAGCGCTGCAGCGCGCTTGCCCTGGTTGAGCCGCGCCTGCCCATCGGCCAGGTTGGCGCGCGCCACCATCTCGTCGCCCTTGATGCGCCCGCTGGTCCAGACGGGTACGCTGAAGCCAAGTGCGACGGTCCATGCCGGGTAGAAGTCAGCCAGCGTACGCGGGACGATCTGCGCATTGGTCGGATAGGCGAACCGCTGGTAGTTGGTTGACAGCGTCAGCGACGGCATCCGCTGCAGCTGGGCGTTTTCGAGCGTTCCCTTGAGGACTTCAACATTGGCCACCGCTTGCTGTACCGCCGCGCGTGACTCAGCGGCGGTGTCTCGCGGCGTAAGCGTCGGCGCGGTGGCGGCAGTGCCCGAGAGCCCGCTGCCCGCGCTGGGGCGAGTGTCGTTGTCGAGGCGAGAGGCGGCCAGCACGCGGTCCATATCCGCATCCTGCACCGGTGTCGCGAGCACCAGCGGCTCCGTCAGCGGCAGGTTCAGCAGTTGCTTCAGTCGCAGCAGCGCGACGTCACGATTCTGCTGCGCCTGGATCAGCAGCGGTCGCTGCGCATCGCGGGCAACGCGTGAGCGCAGGAGATCGTATTCCGCCACCGTTCCCACCTGACGCTGCAACGTCGTCTGCCGGAAGGTGCGCTCGTTCTGTGCCAGTGAACTGTCGGCGATCTGCAGGAGTTTTTCGGCGATCACCGCATCGAAGTACGCTGACGCGATGTCATATCGCAGCTGCGCGCGGGCCGTGCGCAGGCCATACCTGGCCACATCCTCGTTCGCCTTCGCCACGCGCCCGGCGAGGCCGAAACGATTGTCGAGGAAGAGTGGTTGCGAGGCCTGAATGCCAAGGGTGATCGTGTTCGGTGACGCGAACAGCACGCTGATCGGATTGAACGGCTGCAGCGTGGTGTCCGGTGGTGCGTTTGGGTCCGGTGGCGGCGCAAACCGATCAATGATGGCATTGAACTGGTTCTGCAGCTGCCGCTGATAGTTGGCCGACGCCGTGACCTGCGGCAGCACGGTGGAGCGCGCCTGGTAGTACTGCCCCTTGGAGCGGACAACCGCATTCTGCGCGATGCGCACGTCATCACTCGACGGTTCGGCAAGCCGGAAGGCGTCGTCGAGCGTGAGCGTTCTGGGTGCGGAGGTCGTGGCTTGCGCGGCACCCGGCGTCGCATGAACCGACGCGAGGAGCAGCCCGAGCGCGGCGTGACGGGCGATTCCCGTCAGTGCCGAAGATTTCACGTAGGACTCGTGGTGTGTGTGAATGTGGCGCTGCCAGCGGCGGCGGGTTCGTTCTGAATCGAAGCCGTGACACCTACTGCGCGCAGGAACATCTGTACGTACCGCGCCGCGGCACGGGTTTCATCGACCCAGATCTGCGGATCGTCGTGCAGCTCACGCGCCATCGCGTCGCCCCACAAGGCGCCAATCAGCATCGTCTGCGCAGCGGTGAGCAGCTCGATGTGATCGGGCTCCGTCATGAGTTCGTGACCGATCCAGCCATCGCGCAGCATCGCCTGCGTGTAGTTGTGCAATTCGCGGTCAGCACATCGCGCCGGTTCAAAGGAGTTGGTCATCTCGTGAAAGCGCCCTTCGGCCGCACCCATCGCCTTCCGCAACAACTCGCGTGATCCACGGAGTTGCGCAAGAAACGTCTCGCACCAGACAGTCAGCTCGCCGGCCGGGTCGTTCGGGACGGCTGGCAGCGGCGGGTCGACCAGCTTGAGGGCGGCCACTCGACGGAAGAGTGCCTCATCCATAAGCGCGGCTTTCGAACCAAAATTTCGGAAAATCGTGACTTCGTTGACACCAGCGATCTCGGCCACCCGGCGCGTTGTAGCGCCCTGGAAGCCGGATTCGGCGTAGGCCGTCATGGCGGCCGTGATGATCTTCTCTCGGACATCGTTGGTCATGTGACCGAGTATATGCTCTACTTTCGATGTAAGCAAGTAGGTACTTGCATACAGCTGAGCCTCCTGTACCACGCCTCACTCCCAGCCGCCCGGAGGTCCGAGGTCATCGTGAACCGACCCGCGGGGGCGGACGCGGCCGACTACCGTACCAGCTGTTTGTCAGGCTCGGACAGGACGGTCCACGGGTGACAACCCCGCATGGCAGGAGCACGTGGCGTGTGCCTGCCAAGCGGCCAGCAAAGGGGCGAGCGGAGTCTGCCCCATGCAACGGCGCCGGGCAGGGTGCTCGTCAGTGGATCGACGGCGGGCGTCGCCTCGTCGGGACGCGCGATCCGTCGCGCTCATGGGCGAGGGCCAGACGGAGCGCCTCCTCAATCGCATGCGACGGCCCCGAGGCCCGGAGGCGGCGCTGCGCCGCGTGCAACAGCGCGGGAGAGACGAGCACCAGCTGCCACTGCAGTCCATGGCGCGACTTGAATGGGATGCCATCACTCATGCGGCCTCCGGCGAGGGGTGGAAACGCAAGACGGTGCCGACAGCATAGGTCGGCACCGTCATGGGCCCGTCACTCCTCGCGCACGACGCCGCGATCAGCGCGGCATGACTACGGTGTCGGTGTCGCCGCCTTCTTCTTCGCGCCTTCGAAGTCGCCGGCCCGGATGATCACTGTCTGCTTCGGATCGATGTACTTGCGGATCGCGGCATTCAGTTCGGCCACGGTCAACTTCCGCACCCGCTCTTCCAGCGCCAGATCGTAGCCGGTGAAGGTGCGGTTCCAACGGCGATGATTGATCATCTGATTCACCAGCTCGTTGTCATTCGCGTACGTCTGCTGACGCCCCTGCAGCCAGCCATTGCGCGCCGCATCCAGCTCTTCCGATGTCACGCCTGTGGTGATCAGCCGATCCAGTTCTTCGCGGAATCCGAGTTGCAGGCGCTCGAGATTCTGCGGTGCGTAGATCGCGTAGGTGAGCACGGCGGCCGACGAATCACCAGTGCTGACCGACAGCTGCGACCCCACTCCGTAGCTCAGACCATCCTTCTGCCGGAGTCGATCAGCCATGCGGCTCTTGAGGAATCCACCACCCATGATTTCCGTGGCCAGTGCGATCGCGGCGTAGTCCGGGTCACCATCCGCCACCTGGATCGACTGTGCCGCGAAGAACATGGCGTTGGCCTTGTCAGGCGTCTCGATCGACACCATGGTCGAATCCGAGCGCTTGAACGGCTCGGGAATCAGCGCCCACGGCCGCGTGGTGGTCCAATCGCCGAACAGCGCACCGGTGAGTGCTTTCAGCGAGTCGGCATCAAAGTCACCGACCACGCCGATGTCACCGTACCTTGCCGCATAGAAGTCGCGATGGAAGGCCCGCGCCGAATCGAGCGAGACGCTCTTCCAGTCTTCGATGGATTCGGGAAGGGTTGGTGCATACAGCGGGTGCGCTCGCTCGCGGGACGTCAGCGCCCGGCCCAGTGCCGTGACGGCCAGTGCCTGCGGATCGCTCAAGCCAGCTTCGATCTGCGCCAGGTTCTCCGTGCGCAGCTTCTCAAACTCCGCCTTGTCGAACGCGGGCTTGCGCAGCATCTCGGCCACCAGGCGAAGCGTCGGTACGAGATTCTCCCGTCGCACCTGAAATGAAGCGCTAGCCGAGCGAATCGATCCGCTGACGCTGACCGTCGCCTTCAGCTTGTCGAGCGTGTCCTTCATCTGCTGGCGCGACCGTTCGGTCGTGCCGCGCATCAGCATCGCACCGGCCACGCTGGCCGCCACCCGGCGACTCATCAGCGTCGCTTCGGTACCAAAGCGGAGCACCAGACTTCCCTGCACCACTGCACCGCGCGTACGCTTCTGCAGCATCGTCAGGCGGAGTCCGTTGGGCAGCGCCGCCTTCTGCGTCCGCGCATCGATGTTCGCGGGTTTGGCGTCAAACGCCTCGCCCTCGGCCACCTTCTGCGATCCGCGGTAGTCCCGCACCAGTGTCTGTACCGCTGGCGCCTCCGGAATCTCGGCGCGATCGGGCTTCTCGGTCGGAACGTAGGCCACTGACGCGCGATTGTCCGGCTTGAGGTAGGCGGCGGCCACGCGCTGCACGTCGGCCGGCGTCACCGTACGCAAGCGGTCGCGGGTGATGTGAAGCAGGCGCCAGTCACCACCGGCTTCATACTCGGTGAGGGCAAAACCCACGTTTTCAGAGTTGTCGAGCAGTTGCTCGATGCCGCTCACAACCTCATTCCGTGCACGCTCAACGTCTTCCGCCGAAAATGGGGTCGAGCGGACGCCATCGAGCAGCGAGAGCATCGCCGTGCGGACGGAGTCGAGCGACTGCTCCTTGCGCACTTCAGCCCAGGCGATGAGCGCACCCGGCTCACGCAGATCGAACGTCAGACCGACGATGGACGCTGCCAGCTTCGTATCCACCAGACCTTTGTACAGGAGCCCACCCGGTTCCTGGGTGAGCAGCCGGCCGAGCACCTGAACGGCTGCGTTGTCCGGGTGCGCAATGGCCGGCACCTTGTACATCACGCCGAAGATCTGCTTGTCACCGACGCGGCGGATGGTCGCCGTGCGTTCCCCGTCCTGCGCAGGATCGCGCGTGTACGTCGGGTAGAGCAGGTTGCCGCGCTCGAGCGAGCGCACGGGACGACGGATACTGCCGAACTTTCGATTGACCAGCACGAGGGTCTTCTCCGGGTCGAACTTGCCGGCGACGACCAGTACGGCATTGTCCGGCTGGTAGTACTTGCGATAGAAAGCCTGCAGACGCGTGATCGGTACGTTCTCGATGTCGCTGCGCGCACCGATGGTGCTCTTGCCGTAGTTGTGCCAGTGATAGCCTGTCGCCATCAGCGCCTGCCACACGGTGCGTTCAGGACTGTTCTCACCGGATTCGAATTCATTCCGGACCACCGTCATCTCGCTCTCGAGATCCTTGGCGGCGATGAACGAGTTCACCATGCGATCGGCTTCGAGATCCAGCGCCCAGTCGAGATTGGCGTCGGTGGATGGCACCGTTTCGAAGTAGTTGGTGCGATCGAACCAGGTAGTGCCATTCGGCCGCGCTCCGCGCTCGGTCAGTTCTCCCGGAATATCGCGATGCTTTGGCGTTCCCTTGAACACGAGATGTTCGAGGAGATGAGCCATACCCGTTTCGCCATACGCTTCGTGGCGCGAGCCGACCTGATAGGTGATGTTGACGGTGACCGTGGGCTTGGACTGGTCTGGAAAGAGCAGGACCTTCAGCCCGTTGCCCAGCCGGTACTCGGTGATGCCCTCGACCGTGGCGCCCTTGACCGGCGCGGGCGCGGCACCGGTACGCGGCGCCGGCTGAGCCCCGAGGGGCGGAACGATCAGTGCCAGGAGCAGCAGACTACGGAGACGAATCGGCATATGCGGGAAGGAGTGACGGGTCGCAGGGCGGTGATGGCGCATGCAATGATAAACATGCCCGCCGCACTGCGGTTTCAGGTCCTGCTGCCAGCCTTCAGAACGCCGTGGTCAACCGCACGGTGAGTGCCCGCCCGGGCAGGTTGAAACCACGCTTTTCGTAATAGTTCTCATCGGTCACGTTGCTCAGCTGAAGGTCGGCGCGCAGCCGACCGGAGATCCGGACCCCAGCGGTCAGGTCGAGGATTGCGAACGGTGGGTACTCGATATCGGAGATGTCCGAGAAATCACTGAAGTCGTTGTCGGTGCGTGTTCCGACGTAGCGGCCCAGTACGCCAACCCGAAGCCGCGAACGATCGTCGTACTCCAGGCCAACGTTCCAGTTGGCCGTGGCCACGTTCTTGATCCGCAGGGTGTTGCTGGGTGCACCGAGGCGCACCCCTGGGAAGATCGAGGCCGGTGTGAAGTTCGTGGCGCCGTTGAACTGCGCCGCATCCACCGTGACCGTGGGTGTGGTCTCGGTGGCGGTGAAGATACGTGTCGCGTTGGCGAATGCGTTCAGCGACCAGCCACGCCGCAGCGCCGTACCGATGTCATAGCGAACCGCGGCTTCGAATCCGCGGATCGATGCGTCACCGGCGTTCACCGACGTCTGCACCCGCGAGACCAGAGTGCCGTTCGCCAGAACCGGCCGCTGGCCGACGGCAAAGGTCGCACGAGCGCTGGTGATGCGGTCGGACACCGACGTCGCGAAGTACGTGACATCCGCGTCGAACGCCCCATTGAGGCGCGACAGGCCGAGACCGATATCGGCGGTGACAGAGTTCTCCGATCGGAGACTGGGATTGCCGAAGGTGATCGCGGCCACACCAGCGGTGACTGTCTGCGTCAGGCCTGCCCGCCCGAATGCATCGGGTGCGAGGAACGCGCGCCCGACGCTGCCATGCGCCCGAACGCCACCGCCGATGGCGTACAGTGCGCCGGCGCTGGGATTGAACACCGCGAAGGTGTCGTCGCCCGGAGAAACGTCGGTCCGCAGTGGTGTCGACAGGAGCGAGAGCGTGACACGATCGGCGCGTGCGCCAAGCGTCGTCACCAACCGTCCGTCGAGTGCAGTGACGCGTGCTTCACCAAATGCTGCCAGCGATTGCACCTGACTGTTCGGACTGAACGTGCCGGTCTCGAGGTTCGCCGACAGAAATCGCCGTGACGTTGCCTCCTGCTGTGTTGCATCGAGGCCGAATACCAATTGCTGGCCGCGCACCTGCAGCACGTCCTGCAGCTGTGCGCCTGTGGTCCTGGCCTGCGACGCAAAGCTCACGTAGCGCACACTGTCGGGGCGATTGTAGTTGTCACCGGTCTCGGTGGTGGTGAACACGCGGGCGAGTAGCACGTGCGCACCGAACGTTCCCGCCAGGTCCGCCGACCCGCCGATGCGCCGCACATCCTTGCGCCCATTGCCCGGGAACGGTGTGCCTGCCGAGTAGAGGTCGCCGGGCGAGGCGACATCATTGGCATCGAACAGGTCGCCGCGGAGATCGATGCGCACATGATTGGCGACGCTGCCGCCGATGCGCAGGTTGCCGCTGGTGGATGCGAGCGTGGTGAATGGGCGAGTGACGCCGTCACCGAGTGTGTCGGCCACGAGCCGGTTGGGGCGGGCGCCGGTCGGATAGATCTTCAAGGCGCTGTCGCGCCCGAAGATGCCGCGCAGCGCGTTGCCGCCGCCGAGCGAGAAATCGTCGCGCTGGTCGTAGCGTCGCAGGCTGACGTCGGCGTCGAGCCCACTGCCTATGCGCCCGCCGCCCTGCACTCGGAACTCGCTGGCACCAAAGCTGCCGGCGGATGCCGACACCAGGCCGCTGCGGGCGCCGGTGCGTCGGCGGGTGACGACGTTGATGACGCCACCCATCGCACTCGATCCATACAGCGCCGAGGCCGGCCCCTTCATGACTTCGATCCGCTCGACATCCTGCAGGTCGAGCATTGAGACGTTGGTGATGCCGCTGGGTCGCCCATCAAGGAGAATCAGCGAGCGCTGCTGGATCGACCCGACCTGCGGACGGAACCCGCGAATGCCGATACCGCCCAGCAGGCCGGGGTACTGCACCACGTCGAGATTGGCACGCTTCTTCAGCAGGTCGACCATGTCGAGTGCCGGTGTCGCATCGATCGTGGCACGCGATATGACCTCCACGCGCCGCGGAAGCGAATCGACAGCCGCCGTGTATCGGGACGCGGTGGTGAGGACCTGGGGCAGCCGCTGGCCGCGAGCCGAATCCCGGACGGGTTGCTGTGCGCGCAGCGATGTGGCGCACAACGCGGTGGCACCGATCGTCAGGCTGACGATGGTGCGAAGGTATGTGGACATCAGTTCTCTCGACGCGACGCCGCCCTCGCAGCCTCGCGCTACTGGAATGCCCGCGCACAGCGCCAGCACGTGACGACCGGAGATTCGCCCACACTCCCGCGCTGTGCGGTGGCATGAGACAAAAAAACCCGTTCGTCCACGACGTGGACTGAACGGGGGTATTCGCACACGACAGCACACGCCATTGGCGATGCCGACGCACACGATCACCCCGCTCCCCTCCCTCGAGGGGCCTGCTGCGGGCGTGATCAGGGCCGGTCTCCTGGCTTGGAACCACCGAGTTGCCTTCCCGCGGCGCTACTCGCCGCAGTGGCGTCACACTCGATGCTGCCGACTCGCGTCAGCCGTTCCTTACAGTGGCGGGGCCGCGCCGGTGTTTCACCGGACTTCCGGATGGCCAGATCACGTCAGAATTGTCTGAACAGCTTACCCGTGCCGAATACAGATGGCAAGCGACAATGGGGCGGCGAACACAGCACCCCCCGTGCCCGACGCGTACTGGCTGATACACTTCGTGCAGCGGCCGTTCGCCGCGTCATCCCTCGCTGCAGTACCTCAGCAGTCTGCTCACCCGGGTGTCATCATGCATTGCTCTCTTCTCGTCGCTCGCCGCGTCCTCGTGACGTCGCTGTTGCTCCCAGCGCTGGCGGCCGCCCAGGACGGCTACCGCCAGCCA
>JANNVN010000295.1:0-2731 GCA_031414435.1 Gemmatimonadaceae bacterium | reverse complement strand
TCGGATGGTGATGCCAGCGTGGCGCGTGCACGGTTTGTCCGGGATGCACTCGCTGCCGACGTAGGATCGCACGGATGATCGGCCACCGACTGCCGAACCAGAGGTCAGCATGAACGGGTACAACTTCACCGAGCGCGTACGAAAGGTGCTCGCCATGGCCCGCGAAGAAGCGGCCCGCCTGCACCACGAGTACGTAGGCACCGAGCACATTCTTCTCGGCTTGATTCGCGAGGGCGAAGGGGTCGCAGCCGCCGTGCTGCAGAGCCTGAACGTCGACCTCGACGAAATCCAGCAGAAGATCGAGGACACGGTGAAGAAGGGGAAGGCGGCGCAAGCCACCGGCCCGGACCTGCCGTATACCTCCCGCGCCAAGAAAGTGCTCGAGCTCGCGATGAGCGAAGCGCGAGAACTCAACCACAGCTACGTCGGCACGGAGCACCTGCTTCTTGGCTTGCTCCGCGAGGAGAAGGGCATTGCGGCGCAGGTCCTGACTGACAGCGGCGTGAACCTCGACGCGGCGCGAACGGAGACGTTGCGCCTGCTCGGCACCGAGATGCCGCCGAGCAGCAGCCCGACGGCGCAGTCCGGTGCAGGCTCGGGTGCCACACCGAGCGGTGGCGCGTCGAGCGGTGGTGGGGCAAAGACGGAGAAGAAGTCCAAGACGCCAGCGCTCGACCACTTCTGCCGGGATCTCACGGTGCTTGCCTCGGAGGGCGCGCTCGATCCGACGATCGGCCGCGCGAAGGAGATCGAGCGGGTGATGGAAGTCCTGTCGCGGCGGAAGAAGAACAATCCGGTGCTGATCGGCGAACCTGGCGTCGGCAAGACGGCGATCGTGGAAGGGCTGGCCCAGCTGATTGCGGGTGGTAACTGCCCTGACAACCTTCGCGACAACCGCGTGCTGTCGCTGGACATGGCGGCCGTCATTGCGGGGACGAAGTATCGCGGTCAGTTCGAGGAGCGCCTGAAGGCGGTCATGAACGAGATCGCGCAGAACAAGAACGTGATCCTGTTCATCGACGAGCTGCACACGCTGGTTGGTGCAGGGGCCGCCGAAGGTGCAATCGACGCCAGCAACATGCTGAAGCCGGCGCTGGCACGCGGCGAGCTGCAGTGTGTGGGCGCGTCGACGCTGAATGAATACCGGAAGTACATCGAGAAGGACGGCGCGCTCGAGCGTCGTTTCCAGACGGTCATCGTCGATCCGCCGTCAGTGGACGAGACGGTGGAGATTCTCAAGGGACTTCGCAAGAAGTACGAGGATCACCACCGCGTGACGATTCCTGACTCGACGCTGGTCGCCGCAGCCAAGCTCTCCGAACGCTACATCACGGATCGCTTCCTGCCCGACAAGGCGATCGACGTGATCGACGAAGCCGGCGCCCGGGCTCGCCTTGCCGCGCAGGTGCCACCGGCGGATGTGGCTGACCTGCGGGCGCAGCTCGATCAGGTGAACGTGGACAAGGAAGGGGCCGTCCGCGACCAGAACTTCGAAAAGGCGGCGTCACTGCGCGATCGCGAGCGCGAGCTGCAGACTGAGATCCGGCAGCGCCAGGACGAGTGGGAGCAGCGGCGTCAGTCGTTCCGGCCGGTGCTTGGTGAGGAGGAAATTTCCTTCATCGTCAGCCGCTGGACCGGCATTCCCGTCACGAGGCTGCAGGAAGCCGAAACGGCGCGACTGCTCCGGATGGAAGAGGAGATGCATGCACAGGTGGTGGGTCAGGAGGAGGCGATCAAGTCGCTGGCCCGCTCGATCCGTCGCAGCCGCGCCGGTCTCAAGGATCCGAACCGGCCGATCGGCAGCTTCATCTTCTGTGGGCCCACGGGCGTGGGCAAAACGGAAGTGGCGCGGCAGCTGGCAAAGTTCCTCTTTGCCGATGCGTCAGCGCTGATCCGGGTCGACATGAGCGAGTACATGGAGAAGTTTTCCGTGTCACGGCTGATCGGTGCACCCCCGGGCTACGTCGGGTACGAGGACAGCGGGACACTGACGAAGGCGATCCGCCGGAAGCCCTACAGCGTCATCCTCCTCGACGAAATCGAGAAGGCGCATCCGGATGTGTTCAACATCCTGCTGCAGGTGCTGGATGAGGGTCATCTGACGGACAATTACGGGCGCGTGATCGACTTCAAGAACACCGTGGTCATCATGACCAGCAACGTGGGCGCGAAGGAGATCACCAAGGGCAAGTCCCTCGGGTTCGGCACGAATGACAGCCGGGGCAGTTTCGAGCGGATTTCGGAGAAGGTGAAGGAGGAGCTGCAACACACCTTCAATCCGGAGTTCCTCAACCGGCTGGACGATGTGATCGTCTTCCACCAGCTGAGCCGTGAGCACATTGCCAAGATCGTCGGGGTGATGCTGCGCGAGGTCCAGCGGCGGTTGTCGGAGGAGGAGTTGACGCTCAAGCTCACCGACGCCGGAAGCGACTTCCTGGCCAAGCACGGGTTCGACGAGATGTATGGGGCTCGCCCGCTGAAGCGGGCGATCCAGCGCTATATCGAGGACCCGCTCTCGGAGAAGATCCTCCTCGGCGAGTTCGCGAAGGGCGACGAGATCGACGTGGATGTGGCCGAGGACGGAACCAAGCTCCAGTTCAGGGTGTCTGCCAGCACGACGCCGGCCGCCTGAACGGCGTTGGTCCCCCTCCGGAACGGGCGTTCCGTGAAACAGCCGGTCGGGTCGCGGGTAGACCCGACCGGCTGACCCGTTACATTTTCCATGCTTATG
>JANNVN010000294.1:0-1690 GCA_031414435.1 Gemmatimonadaceae bacterium | reverse complement strand
GGCCATCTTGAGCCACGCCGGGATTCCCAGGAAGTTGACGAGTTCCTGCTGGAGCACTGTCAGCACTTCCACGTGAGACTCCTGAGCGCGGGCATTGCCGGGCGGTGTGAATGCGCGTGGGCGCCCGAATCTCTCAGGGATACGATCACTGCGCAACGCCCTCCGAAGACCCGCCGAGGCGCCGCTCGAGGGCCGCCATGCGCGTCAGGAGTTCCTGCTGGCTGCCACGGATTCTCGTGAGCGTGACTATGACCCAGATGACGCACGCCGCGGGCAGCACACCGCTCACGAGGACGCCGAACAGCACCATGAGTGATTCACCAGGACCAAGGCCAAAGGGCACGGATACCTCTCGTGTGATCGTAATGGGGATGCCCCATCGCATGCACGCTGCCGCACGGAGCGGTGAAGCACGAGGTGAGCTGTTTGGCATGACACGCCCTGCCACCACAACACGACGTGGCGGACGATGGCGTGCCGTTCGACGGGAAATATTGATCGCGCGCCAGACCGACGGCAACCGCATGTCGGAAGTCACGCGGGACTAGCCCGTGTGGGTGGGCGATATGCGCGGATGCGCCGGTCGCCGCAGACGCCGCGATCACCTCTTCGGTCTCCAGAAAGTAGTACGCCTCGGCGAGCCCTCGCATGTGGACATGCACCGCCGCGCCATGCTTGGCCGCCACGCGAAACACCTCGAGGATTTCCCATGGTGTCGCACCCGGCGTGAACTCGATCAGCATGCCTGCCGCCACGGCGCCGCGCTGTAATCCGCGATCCATCGCCGCGAGAATCTCCGCCAGTTCCGCGGGTGTGCTGGCTCGCGTTTTCGCCGGCCCGACGGCCGCCTGCTTCCCCGTGTCACCCAGAACCTGCCGCCGCACTTCTTCGTGTCCGACACTCACCCCATGGTTGATGATCGACCGGCCGGCGCGCGCACGATACCAGCGGTCCACGTCCACCGTGCCGCTCTCGAGTTCGAGCGCTGTCGTCGTGCCATCAAGCACTTCGACCCGATACGCGGCTGAGTCCTGCGCATGCTGATGGAGGTCGATGAACCCCGGTGCGACGATCATGCCGCGTGCATCGATCGTATCGCGCCCCTGCAGCGGCTGCTCACGGATGGCGCGAATCGATCCGACGGTAATGCCCACGGCGCCGGATGAATCGAAGCCCGACGCGGGATCCATCACGCGCCCATTCAGAATGACGATGTCGTAGACCGTCGCGGCTTTCCGCGTGTCCGCGCTCGAGCAGGCGTCAACGAGCAGCGACAGGGTGATTGCGCGTGCCGCCACGTACAGCCAGCAGACAGCATTTCGACGATGCGACGGCGCGTCGATGCTCACGATCCGTCTCCGACCCTGTGGAAAGGGGGTGTGGCAAACTTGGGCCATCTCTGAACCTACGACGTCGCGTGTGAACGCGCCGTAGACTCCACTGACCCTCGACTGACCCAGTATCGAAAGTCTTTTGCCGAACGGGAGCCTCGCACGTCGTGCAGACACATCGCGGCGCGGATCTTGATGTGGACTGGTGTTGCCGTTGGTGCCGACCGCTTTGGTAGTGTGCATCCTGCGCCCGATGCTAGTGTGGTGTAGCCGAAGTTCCTTGGCCAAAGGTGGGCGGTGGATTTCGTTGCCAGCCAAGGCGCAACCCGCAGCGATACCAGCGGTATCGCGAGGAGTTG
>JANNVN010000293.1:0-4717 GCA_031414435.1 Gemmatimonadaceae bacterium | reverse complement strand
GACGGAGCGCATCTGGCGGACGGTGTCGAAAGGCAAGTGCCGGGAGGACCGGGGTCAGGCAGCTGTTTCACTACTTTAACAAGTATTGAATAATGACACCAGCCTGAAAGATCCTTGGTCGCGGTCAGGACTGCCGCCGGCAATTCCTGACCGCGACGCCCCGGGCGTCACTACTTCATCATCTTGCCGGCCATGCGCATCATGTCATCCAGCGCGTTGCCATCGCCGTTCATGTCGAGCATCGACGCCAGACCACCGCCACTTTGGGCACCGCCGGACGACCCACCCATCAGACCACCAAGCAACCCGCCCAGCATGCCGCCCATACCACCGCCACCGGCTTCCGCCTGCGGCGCGGCAGCCGCCCCACCCTGGTTCTTGGCCATGTACCCCGCGACGACCATCGCCAGCATCGGCAGCATCTTCTTCAAGACCCCAACGTCGAGTCCGGTCTGCGTCGCGGCCGTCTGTGCGACGGTGCGGCTGACGTCCTTCGAACCGAAAATCTCCCCGAGCACGTTGTTGCCCTGACTGACGTCGGTTGGTGCCGGCGCGAGCACCGCGTCGAGCAATCCACCACCACCGAGCCTGCCGAGCAGCCCGCCCAGCCCTTCGAGTCCGGATGGCTGCGCTTGCGCCTGCTTCTTGAAGCCGCCAAGGATGGCCGGCGCAAGCGCTGCGGCGCCCGATGCAACCTGCGCTTCGCTGAGGCCAAGTTCCTTCGCGATCGACTGCAGGCCGCCCACCTGGGCGAGGATATCGGTGATCTGCATGGGGCTACTCCGTGAGCTCGGGTGGGGTGAGGCCAAACTGGCTTGTGACCGGTTGGCGTTTTCAGCTGACGGCCGGCCGGTTGGGATATTCTAATACACCGATACCGGCACTGCGCGTAGGCCACATGATGGTGCACCAGAGGCGCGGTCCCTGCCAGCGTGTGCGTCAGCCGGTGCGAGCCGGTGTCGGCCCGTGAGAGACTCTGGCAGTCCACAGCAAAGCTGTGTCACCACCTGCACCCGGCGGCAACCAGCCGCCAACAGTGAGTCTGCTGCCCTGCCCACCCGCAGCAAATACCCGGTGGCGACGATACGCTTCCCTCACCGCCGGACTCCTGCCCTCGCGTACTTCACCCGACCCATGCCCCGACATCGCATTCTCGCAGTGCTGAGCGTCCTGCTGCTCGCCGTGTCCTGCGCGCATCCGCCACGAGCAGGGCACGAGGGCACAGGGATATCGTACTCGCTCGGTACGATCGCCGGCTTCGGCGAACTCGTCAACGCCGGCGTCAAGAAACTGGCGCTCAGCGCGGTGCTGCCGGCGGCGGACATGGACCGGTTGCTTGCGGCGGCGACACCGGTGGCCGAGCGCAACGGGGTCCGGCTGTATCGAGAGAGCGATCTGCTGGTCACGGATCTCTTCCCGGCCGATGTTGCAAAGGGGAAGGAGGTACTGCTGATCTATCAGGGCACCACAAAAGATGAATATCTGCAACTGAAGGCCGATGCGCGCGCGCTGACGGCGGCGGATGCTGACACTGGCAGAGCGCGTGAGATGATCGCACGCAGATTCGGGCGAATGTTGAGCTATCCGACGTGGCGCATCAACCAGTTGCTGGCACAGCAGAGTGACTTCCGCACGATGCATGATTTCGGCATCCGGGCCAGCAATCTCTTCCTCTACTACAAGGATCTCGATCGGGCCGCGACGTTCTACCAGCAGACGCTCGGCATGGAACTTGTCGCCGACTATCAGATGGCGCGCATCTTTCGCATGACGACCGATTCATACCTGATTCTGGTGGACGCAACGAAGGGGATGCACACGGCGGATGAGCCCAAGTCAGTCGCGCTGGCACTGCTGACGAACCAGCTCGAGGGCTGGCACAGCTATCTGGCCACCAAGGGGTTGTCGCCGAAGTCGCCATTCACCGTGCGACCCGGCCGCGCGCACGATGGTTTCGTCATCGCCGACCCGGAAGGATATCTGCTCGAGTTCGAGCGATTCAATCAGCATCCGGAGAACGAGATGTTCGTGCCGCTGCTGGCGGAGGCCGTCACGGTGCGGTCACCCACGAGCACGGTGCCAGCCGGCCTCGGTTTCAACGCCACCGTGACCTGGCTGTACTACAAGGACCTGCCGGCGATCGAGACGTTCTACGAAGAAGTGCTGGGGCTGCGTCAGGTCGTCAATCAGGGATGGGCCAAAGTCTATCAGGCGTCGCGCACTGGATTTGTCGGACTGGTGGATGAGCGCCGCGGGATGAACCGATCGACGGAGACCAAGGCGGTCAATGTGTCGTTCATTCTCGACGACATCGACGGATGGTTCACCCAGGTCAAGCGGAAGAAGCTGTTCACTCTGCGCAATGCCGCGGTGAACGACGATGACGCCGGCCGGTACCGCGCGTTCGTCGGCTACGATCCGGAAGGGTACTTCATGGAGTTCGACCTGTTTCGTGCGCACCCGGTGAATTCGACGCTGACGCGCTACCTCGGCGCGCCAGTGAAGTAGCCAGCGGTCCATGCCAGGCGACCAGCAGCGGCGCAGCCCTACGCCTCGCGCTGCTGGTCGGTCGGTGACGGCGAGAGCTCCGCGGGTGCGTCATCGCCAATGCAACGTCCGCGACCGCTGCGCTTGGCCACGAGCAAGCGCTGATCGGCAATGCTGATCAGCGCCTTGGGGTTGGACGCCGCCACGTCATCAGGAATTCCGCCGATCCCCGCGCTGAAGTTGATGCGCAGGGTCTGCCCTTCTCCAAGAATGATCGGGGTGTCGGCGACTTCCTGTCGGATGACTTCGATGCGGCTCAGCGCGACCTCGATGGTCGTCCCCGGCATCACCACGACGAACTCCTCTCCACCGTACCTTGCCACCGTATCGGTGCGGCGCATCGACGCCGCGAGACGCTCGGCCACCTGGCGCAGGGCACGATCACCAAACTCGTGGCCGTGCACATCATTGATCTGCTTGAAGTGATCGATGTCGAGCAGTGCAAGCGACAGCGGACGGCCATCGCGCGCTGCCAGATCGCTGGCGGACAGCAGCGCTCGATCGAAGTAGCCGCGATTGAAGAGGCCCGTCAGTCGGTCGCGCGACGCGAGGTAGAGGAGGCGCTGCGCACGTCGCACGATCGTGATGGCCAGCACCGTCGCGACTCCCAGCAGAATCAATCGAGTCGCTAGATCGACGACGGAGTATGGCCCAGACGAGCCGATGTAGCGTGGATCGTGGAGATCGTACCGCGTGGCGGCGAAGAGCCACAGCGCGCCGAACTCCGCCAGCGTCAGCAGCCCGATCACGAGACAGATGCGCGCGTCGTAGCGAAGGCTGGTCGCGACAATCGCCAGGAAGTACATCTCGAACGTCACTGTCGAGTTGAGCGCGACCATCGGTGACGCGACGATCAGAAAACTGGTCAGCGCGGCACTGACCATCGAGACATCGAACGCGCTCGATGCAAAGCTGACCCACGGGTGCCAGCGGCCATCGCGCAGCATCCACCAGAAGCCGACCGAGACCAACGCCGCGATGAGCGTGACCGCAAACCCGGTGATGTGAATCTGCTGCTCGGGCGCGGTGACCAGATTCCAGGTGGGCGCGAGCAGCAGGAAGCCCATGGCAACCACGCGCACACGCGCGACGACGAACTCGCCCTCGGCGCCGGCAGCGGCCAACGCAGGGTCCGGCCGCGCCCAGAGGGTGGGAGCCCCATCCTCGGTCAGGCTATTCAGCGAGGGGAGCACAGGCATGCTAGGAGAGTCTCACCGCGCAGGGGCGTTGGCAAGGCTTGCCGGAACGCCCGCACACCGTTTCCCTCCTCCATGTGTGCTCCGACCGGACCGGCGAGGCCCGCACCCGGGATGCACGACTGGCGTGCGCAGGGCTTGAGTGCCGACGCGGAACGGGCGCGCGCGTGACGTGACAGACACTCACGCGTTGCGACGACACACGCTTGCTCTCACGGAGATCACATGGAAAGACGCCGCATCAGCTCCGGCTCGACCTTCGAAGCCGACATCGGTTATTCACGTGCACTGGTGGCCGGCGACTGGGTGTTTGTCTCGGGCACCACAGGCTTCGACTACACCACCATGGCGATCAGCGCCAGTGTCACGGTGCAGGCGGAGCAGTGCCTGCGCAACATCGACGCCGCGCTGCGTGAGGCGGGTGCATCTGCGCGCGATGTGGTGCGCGTGACGTATGTGCTGCCAAACATTGATGACTTCGAGCCGTGCTGGCCGGCCCTGCGTGCATATTTCGGCGAGGTGCGTCCGGCGGCGATGATGATCTCGGCCGGCCTCGCCGACCCGCGAATGAAGATCGAAATCGAGGTGACGGCGCTGCGGCAGCAGTAGCAGGCGCCCCCGCATCGTCACGCGGTGCTGGAGCTGCACGGCGATCAATCCGTGGCTGACCGGCTCGCGGCGGTGGTGGCGGCCAGTGCGAAGCTCGTCACGCCACCGCTATCGTAGGGAATCGCGACAGCCGAAAACGTGCTCCGCGAGACCGACCTGACACAGTGTCCCTGACACATGCGAGGTGGGGGGTGGGAAACATCATACTCTGGGCACTGCTGACAGGAGGCATCACCGGCGGTGTCTGGGTCAGCATCGTGCTGCTCAGGAATCACGCGAAACTGCGGGACGAGCAGAACGCGCTTGGAACGGGCATTGAATCACGTCGGGCTGAGCTCGCGAGGCTCGAGGCTCGGCTCGCGCTG